>DASTGV010000280.1:0-17057 GCA_035718765.1 Nocardioidaceae bacterium | reverse complement strand
TCGAAGTACGCCAGCGGCAGCCGCGGCTCCTCCCGCTCCACCTCGCGGCGGGTGGCCGGGTCGGGGAAGAGCCCCGCGACGTCGGCCTCGGGCCACCACTCGGTCCACGGCGGCAGGGTCCCGTCGGGACCGGCGAGCCCGGCCAGCCGCTCCCGGAGCCAGGCCGGGGCGGTCGGCACCGAGGGCGCCGGCGACGGGAGCCCGGCATCGACGAACACGACGCCGCGCACCGGGGCCGCGGCAGCCAGCGCGGCGACGTACAGGCCGGCGTTGCTGTGCGGCACCAGCACGACGGGCTCGGAGGCCGGGAGCGCGGCGACGAACCCCGTCAGCACGTCCTCCACCGACGTGATGCGCTCCGGGAGCCCGACCTGGGTGACCCGCAGGCCGCGCTCGCGCAGCAGCACCGCGACGCGCGACCAGGCGGCCGGGCCCAGCAGCGGGCTGGGCAGCAGGGCGAGGTGCGTCACGGCGTGCACACCCCTGCCGGAACTGGCAGGGGCGTCACTCCCCGCCGTACGCCACCCCGAGCTCGGCGAGCCTGGCGGCTCCCCCGTCGACGGCGGTGAGCACCCAGGCGCCGCGCGGGGTGAGCGTGAAGGTGTGCTCGAAGTGGGCGGCCAGGGAGCCGTCGTCGGTGGCGACGGTCCAGTCATCGTCGAGCAGGTGGGTCCAGGGGTCGCCGGCGACGACCATCGGCTCGACGGCCAGGGCGAGCCCCTCGACCAGCTTCACGCCCTTGCCTGGCCGGCCGACGTTGGGGACGTTCGGGGGCTGGTGCATGGCCGAGCCGATGCCGTGCCCGGTGTAGTCCTCGACGATCCCGAAGTCCGAGGCGGAGCGGACGTAGGTCTCGACGGCGTAGGAGATGTCGCCGACGTGCCCGCCGAGCGCGGCCGCGGCGATCCCCCGCCACAGCGCCTCCTCGGTGACCCGCATCAGCTCGAGCGCGGGGGCGGGCGGCTCACCGACGGCGACGGTGACCGCCGCGTCGCCGTGCCAGCCGTCGACGATCGCGCCGCAGTCGATGGAGACGATGTCGCCGTCCCGGACGACCCGGTCACCGGGGATGCCGTGCACGACCTCGTCGTTGACCGAGATGCAGGTCGTCGCCGGGAACGGCGGGTGGCCGTAGCCGAGGAACGACGGGAGGGCACCGGAGTCACGGATGTGCTCGGCGGCCAAGACGTCGAGCTCCCGGGTGGTCACCCCGGGGCGGGTGGCGTCGCGGAGCAGCTCCAGGGTGCGGCCCACGACCAGGCCGGCCGCGCGCATGCGCTCGATCTGGTCGGGCGTCTTGATCTCGACGCCGCGGTCGCGGAACACGCCTGCGGCTCAGCTCTCCTGGACCTGCGCGAGGGAGTCCAGGATCCGCTGGGTGACCTCGTCGACCTCGCCGATCCCGTCCACCTCGTGCACCAGGCCGCGCTCGCGGTAGACCTCGATCAGCGGCGCGGTCTGCTCGGCGTAGACCTCCTGGCGGCGGCGGACGACCGCCTCGGTGTCGTCGCTGCGGCCCTCGGACTGCGCCCGCTCGGTGAGCCGGCGGACCAGCTCGTCGGCGTCGACGGTCAGCACGACCACGCCGTCGAGGCGGTGGCCGGTGAACTTGATCATCCCGTCGAGCTCGTCGACCTGGGCGAGGGTGCGCGGGTAGCCGTCGAGGAGGAAGCCCTTCTCGGCGTCCGGCTCGTCGATGCGGTGCCGCACCATCAGGTTCGTCACGGAGTCGGGGACGTACTCGCCCGCGTCCATGTAGCGCTTGGCCTCGACACCGAGCTCGGTGCCCTTGGACACGTTGACCCGGAAGATGTCGCCGGTGGAGATCGCCGGGATCCCGAACCGCTCGGCCACCACCTGGGCCTGGGTGCCCTTGCCGGCCCCGGGCGGGCCCATGAAGATCAGTCTCATATCAGCGCAGGAATCCTTCGTAGTTGCGCTGCTGGAGCTGGCTCTCGATCTGCTTCACCGTGTCGAGCGCGACGCCCACCATGATCAGGATGGAGGTGCCGCCGAACGGGAAGTTCTGGTTCGCCCCGACGATCGCGATCGCGACGAGCGGGACGAGGGAGATCAGACCGAGGTACAGCGACCCGGGCAGCGTGATGCGGGACAGGACGTAGTTGAGGTACTCCTCAGTCGGCTTGCCCGCCCGGATCCCGGGGATGAAGCCGCCGTACTTCTTCATGTTGTCGGCCACCTCTTGCGGGTTGAAGGTGATCGCGACGTAGAAGTAGGTGAAGAAGATGATCAGCGCGAAGTAGAGCGCCATGTACAGCGGGTGGTCTCCCTTGACCAGGTACGTCGAGATGAACGTGGCCCACTTGGAGCTGCCGGCGAACTGCGCCGCCATGGCAGGCAGGTAGAGCAGGCTCGAGGCGAAGATGACCGGGATGACGCCGGCCTGGTTCACCTTGAGCGGGATGTACGTCGAGGAGCCGCCGAACATCTTGCGGCCCACCATGCGCCGGGCGTACTGCACCGGGATCCGGCGCTGGCCCTGCTCCATGAAGATGACGGCCGCGATGAGCACGAGACCGATCGCCAGGATCAGGGCGAACACCCACCAGCCGCGCGAGACCCGGACCGCCCAGAGGTTGGCCGGGAAGGTCGCGACGACCTGGGTGAAGATCAGGATCGACATGCCGTTGCCGATGCCGCGGTCGGTGATCAGCTCACCGAGCCACATGATGACCGCGGTGCCGGCGGTCATGGTGATGACCATGACCAGCATCGTCATCAGGCCCTTGTCGTAGACCAGGTCCTTGGTGCAGCCCTGGAGCAGCTGGCCGCTGCGGGCCAGCGCCACGATGCCGGTCGCTTGGAGGATCGCCAGGGCGAGCGTGAGGTAGCGGGTGTACTGGGTGATCTTGGTCTGCCCGGCCTGGCCCTCCTTCTTGAGGGTCTCCAACCGCGGGATCACCACCACCAGCAGCTGCAGGATGATGCTCGCCGTGATGTACGGCATGATCCCGAGCGCGAAGATGGTCAGCCGCAGCAGCGCGCCGCCGGAGAACAGGTTGATCAGGCCGTAGAGGCCGTCGTTCTTGGTCGCCTCGAAGCAGGACTGCACGTTGGCGACGTTCACGCCGGGAGCCGGGATCTGCGACCCCAGCCGGAAGATCACGACGATCAGCAGCACGAACAGCAACTTGCGTCGCAGGTCCGGCGTCCGGAACGCGTTGGCGAATGCGCCTAGCACCTGGTCCTCTTCTCCATCACGTGCGTATTCTCCCCCGAAGCTGTGACACCGCGGCGTCGGCCTGCCTGGGCAGGACCTCGGAAGCCTAACAGGGGCCCGAGCGGCCCGGGCTGTCGGTCAAACCCGCAACCCGGCCCGCTCGAGCCCCTGGCCGGAGGTCGTCCTCCGGAGGACGGCTGAGCCGTCAGACCTCGGTCGTGCTGCCGCCGGCAGCGGCGATCTTCTCCTTGGCGGAGGCCGAGAACGCGTGCGCGCTCACGTCCACCGCGACGGAGATGTCGCCCGCGCCGAGGACCTTGACCGGCTCGCCGGCGCGGACCGCGCCCTTGGCGACCAGGTCGGCCACGCCCACGGTGCCACCCTCCGGGAAGAGCGCTCCGATGCGGTCGAGGTTGACGACCTGGAACTCCACCTTGAAGGGGTTCTTGAAGCCCTTGAGCTTCGGCAGCCGCATGTGGATCGGCATCTGGCCGCCCTCGAAGCTGGCCGGCACCTGGTAACGGGCCTTGGTGCCCTTGGTGCCTCGACCGGCGGTCTTGCCCTTCGAGCCCTCACCGCGACCGACACGGGTCTTCGCGGTCTTGGCGCCCGGGGCAGGACGCAGGTGGTGCAGCTTGAGCGTCATGTCAGTCCACCTCCTCGAATGCGACCAGGTGCCTGACGGCCTGGAGCATGCCACGGATCTCGGGACGGTCCTCCTTGACGACGACGTCGCCGATGCGCTTGAGCCCAAGCGAACGGAGGGTGTCCCGCTGGTTCTTCTTGCAGCCGATCGTCGACCGCTTCTGCTCGACCTTGAGGCGCGCCATCACTGGCTCACCTCCGCGCGAGCCTTCAGCAGCGCGGCCGGGGCGACGTCCTCGACCGGGAGGCCACGGCGGGCCGCGACGGCCTCGGGCTCCTCGAGCGAGCGCAGCGCCTCGACGGTCGCGTGCACGATGTTGATCTGGTTCGACGACCCGAGCGACTTGCTGAGCACGTCGTGGATGCCGGCGCACTCCAGCACGGCGCGCACCGGGCCACCGGCGATCACACCGGTACCGGGCGCGGCCGGACGGAGCATCACGACGCCCGCGGCCTTCTCGCCCTGCACCGGGTGCGGGATCGTGCCCTGGCTGCGGGGGACGCGGAAGAAGTTCTTCTTCGCCTCCTCGACACCCTTGGCGATCGCCGCCGGGACTTCCTTGGCCTTGCCGTAGCCGACACCGACCATGCCGTCGCCGTCACCCACGATCACGAGGGCGGTGAAGCTGAAGCGACGACCACCCTTCACGACCTTGGCGACACGGTTGATCGCGACGACACGCTCGATGTAGGCGGTCTTGTCCGCAGCCTGGCCACCGCGGCGGTCGTCACGGCTTCCGCGACGGTCGCCACCGGCACCGGTACGGCGCTGGGATCCGCTCATGTTCGAACTACCTTCCCTGTTTCAGTCTCGAAGCTGGTTGCTGTCGCGATCAGAACGCGAGGCCGCCCTCGCGGGCGCCGTCGGCGAGCGCGGCGACGCGCCCGTGGTACTTGTTGCCGGCGCGGTCGAAGACCACGCCCTCCACACCGGCGGCCTTCGCGCGCTCGGCGACGAGCTCGCCGACCCGGCGGGCCTTGGCGGACTTGTCACCCTCGAACGAGCGGAGGTCGGCCTCCATGGTGCTCGCGGACGCCAGCGTCCGACCGACCAGGTCGTCGACGACCTGCACGGTGATGTGCCTGGACGAGCGGGTGACGACCAGGCGCGGGCGCTCCGCCGTGCCCGAGACCTTCTTGCGGCCCCGGACCTGACGGCGCAGCCGCGAGGCGACGCGGGCGCTCGTGTGCTTGCCGGACTTGAGTGCGATAGCCATCGTCACTTACCAGCCTTTCCGACCTTGCGACGGATCTGCTCGCCGGCGTAGCGCACGCCCTTGCCCTTGTAGGGCTCCGGCTTGCGCAGCTTCCGGATGTTGGCGGCGACCTCGCCGACCAGCTGCTTGTCGATGCCCTGGACGCCGAGCCGGGTGGGCCCGTCGACCGTGAACGTGATGCCGTCCGGGGCGTTGAACGTGATCGGGTGCGAGTAGCCGAGCTGGAACTCCAGCTGCGTCGGGCCCTTGGACAGGACCCGGTAGCCCACGCCGACGATCTCGAGCTTCTTCTCGTAGCCCTCGGTCACGCCCTGCACCATGTTGGCGATCAGGGTGCGGGTCAGGCCGTGCAGCGACTTGCTCTCGCGCTCGTCGTTCGGACGGGCCACCTCGATGGCGCCGTCGTCGGAGCGGCCGACCGTGATCGGGGAGGCGACGCTGTGGCTCAGGGTGCCCTTGGGGCCCTTCACCGTGACCAGGCTCTCCGCGAGCGTCACGTCGACACCGGACGGGACCGCGATGGGGAGCTTGCCAATACGCGACATGCTTCTGACTTCCTCTCGGTCTCGTCGTTACCAGACGTAGGCGAGGACTTCCCCACCCACGCCCTTCTGGTTCGCCTGACGGTCGGTCAGCAGGCCCTGGCTCGTCGAGATGATCGCGACGCCCAGGCCGCCGAGCACCTTCGGCAGGCCGGTGTGCTTGGCGTACACCCGCAGGCCCGGCTTCGAGATCCGGCGGATGCCGGCGATCGAGCGCTCGCGGTTCTGGCCGTACTTCAGGGTCAGCTGCAGGGTCTTGCCGACCTCGCCCTCGGGGGCGTCCTCGACCTTCCAGGAGGAGATGTAGCCCTCCTGCTTCAGGATCTCGGCGACCCCGACCTTCAGCTTGCTGTGCGGCATGGTCACCGCGTCGTGGTACGCCTGGTTGGCGTTGCGCAGACGGGTGAGCATGTCTGCGATCGGGTCAGTCATCGTCATGGCCGTTGCGGCCCTTTCCCACCGTGGTTTCGCGGCTCCTCGGAGCGGCGACCTTCAGCGATTCGTGTGTTCTTCGGACTCAGGTTCGGGGGGTTGTTACCAGCTGCTCTTGGTGACGCCCGGCAGCTCGCCGCGGTGCGCCATCTCACGCAGGCAGATCCGGCACAGGCCGAACTTGCGGTAGACGGCCTTGGGACGGCCGCAGCGCTGGCAGCGGGTGTAGCCGCGCACCTTGAACTTCGGGGTGCGGGCCGCCTTGACCTTGAGGGATGTCTTGGCCATCGGTCACTGCTCCTTGAAGGGGAAGCCGAGCTGCTTGAGCAGCGCGCGACCCTCGTCGTCGTTCGTGGCGGTCGTGACCACCGTGATGTCCATGCCCCGCGAGCGGTCCACCTTGTCCTGGTCGATCTCGTGGAACATCACCTGCTCGGTCAGGCCGAAGGTGTAGTTGCCGCGGCCGTCGAACTGCTTGCCGGACAGACCGCGGAAGTCGCGGATCCGGGGCAGCGCCAGCGCGAGCAGCCGGTCCAGGAACTCCCACATGCGGTCGCCGCGCAGCGTGACGTGCGCACCGATCGGCATGCCCTCACGCAGCTTGAACTGCGCGATGGACTTGCGGGCCCGGGTGATCTGCGGCTTCTGGCCGGTGATCGCGGTCAGGTCGCGGACGGCGCCCTCGATCAGCTTCGAGTCGCGGGCCGCCTCGCCGACGCCCATGTTCACGACGATCTTGGTCAGGCCGGGGACCTGCATCACGTTGGCGTAGCGGAACTGCTCCTGCATCGCGGGGACGATCTCCTCGCGGTAGCGGGTCTGCAGGCGCGGACGCTCCGTGGACCGCTCAGGGGTGGTGGTGGTCATCAGATCTCCTCACCGGACTTGCGAGCGACACGGGTGCTGCGCTGCGCGGTGTACGTCGAGCCGTCGGAGCGGCGCTTGGTCACCTCGGCGCGCTTGAAGCCGACCCGGGTGGTCACCTTGCCCTTTTCGTCGCTGCCCTTGGGGGCGTCGACCAGCAGCATCACGTTGGACACGTGGATGGCCGCCTCCTGGGTCACGATGCCGCCCGTCGTACCGGCGCGGCCGCCCTGGTTGACCACCTTGGTGTGCCGCTTGATGCGGTTCACGCCCTCGACGATCACGCGGTCCTGCTCGGACAGCACCGAGATGACCTTGCCCTCGGCGCCCTTGTCCTTGCCGGCGATGACGCGGACGACGTCGCCCTTCTTGATGTTCAAGTTCTTCTTCCGTCGCTGAGCCATGGTCAGAGCACCTCCGGAGCGAGCGAGATGATCTTCATGAACCGCTTCTCGCGCAGCTCCCGGCCCACGGGGCCGAAGATGCGCGTGCCGCGCGGCTCGCCGTCGCCCTTGAGGATGACGGCGGCGTTCTCGTCGAAGCGGATGTAGGAGCCGTCGGGACGACGGCGCTCCTTGACGGTCCGGACCACGACGGCCTTGACGACGTCACCCTTCTTGACGTTGCCACCGGGGATCGCGTCCTTCACGGTGGCGACGATGACGTCGCCGATTCCGGCGTAGCGCCGACCCGAGCCGCCGAGAACACGGATGCAAAGGATCTCCTTGGCACCGGTGTTGTCGGCGACCTTGAGTCGCGACTCCTGCTGGATCATCGGTATTTCTCCTGGTTGTCGCGCCGGTTCTCAGGTCCGGATGGACCCGAGCCTGGCGGAACGGGTGATGTGGTGGTCTTACTTGGCCTTCTCGAGGACCTCGACGACGCGCCAGCGCTTGGTCGCGGACAGCGGGCGGGTCTCCTGGATCCGCACGCGGTCGCCGACGCCGCACTCGTTCTGCTCGTCGTGGGCCTTCAGCTTGCTCGTGCGGCGCAGGACCTTGCCGTAGAGCGCGTGCTTGACCCGGTCCTCGACGGAGACGACGACCGTCTTCTCCATCTTGTCGCTGACCACGAGACCCTCACGGATCTTGCGGTACGGGCGCACCTGCGCGTCGCTGGCCTGGTTGCTCACGTTCGTTCCCTCGCTCATGCGGCACCGTCCTGGGCACCCGAGCCGGCAGGCGTCTGCCGGATCCCGAGCTCGCGCTCACGCACCACGGTGTAGATGCGGGCGATGTCACGCTTGACCGTGCGGAGACGGCCGTGGCTCTCGAGCTGGCCCGTCGCGGCCTGGAAGCGGAGGTTGAACAGCTCCTCCTTGGCCTCGCGGAGCTTCGTCTCGAGGTCGACGTTGGTCATGTCGTTCAGCTCGTGGGCAGTCGTTGCCATCAGAACTCACCACTCTCACGGGTGACGAACTTGCACTTCATCGGCAGCTTGTGGATCGCGCGGCGCATCGCCTCGCGGGCGACGTCCTCGGTCACACCGGACAGCTCGAACATCACGCGTCCGGGCTTGACGTTCGCGACCCACCACTCGGGCGAGCCCTTGCCGGAACCCATGCGGGTCTCGGCCGGCTTCTTGGTCAGCGGACGGTCCGGGTAGATGTTGATCCACACCTTGCCGCCACGCTTGATGTGCCGCGTCATGGCGATACGAGCGGACTCGATCTGCCGGTTCGTGACGTAGGCCGGCTCGGTGGCCTGGATGCCGAAGTCGCCGAAGGCGAGCTCGGTGCCACCCTTGGCCGCGCCGGTGCGCTTGGGGTGGTGCTGCTTGCGGTGCTTGACCCTGCGGGGCATCAACATGGTGCTCAGGCCTCCCCACTCTGGTTCGAGCTGGCGGACTCGGCCGGGGCGGACGCCTCGGCGGGGGCCGCACCCTCGGCGGGCGCGTCGCTGCGCGCGGAGCGCGTCGGACGGTCACCGCGGGTGCCACGGGTCGGACGCTCGCCGCCCCGCGACGGACGGCCACGACCCGGCGCACCGGCGCGCGCGGCGGCCTGCGCCTCACGCTCGGCGCGGGTGCCCGCGACCTCGCCCTTGTAGATCCAGACCTTCACGCCGATGCGGCCGAAGGTGGTCTTGGCCTCGTAGAAGCCGTAGTCGATGTCCGCACGGAGCGTGTGCAGGGGCACGCGGCCCTCGCGGTAGAACTCCGAGCGGGACATCTCCGCGCCGCCGAGACGGCCGGAGCACTGGATCCGCACACCCTTGGCGCCGCTGCGCATCGAGGTCTGCATCGCCTTGCGCATCGCGCGACGGAAGGCCACGCGACCCGCGAGCTGCTCGGCCACGCCCTGCGCGACGAGCTGGGCGTCGACCTCGGGGTTCTTGACCTCGAGGATGTTCAGCTGGACCTGCTTGCCGGTGAGCTTCTCGAGCTCGCCACGGATGCGGTCGGCCTCGGCGCCACGGCGGCCGATCACGATGCCCGGGCGCGCCGTGTGGATGTCCACGCGGACGCGGTCACGGGTGCGCTCGATCTCGACCTTGGAGATGCCGGCCCGCTCCATGCCCTTCGACAGGAGGCGACGGATCGCGACGTCCTCGCCGACGTACGCCTTGTACAGCTTGTCGGCGTACCACCGGCTCTTGTGGTCGGTGGAGATGCCGAGGCGGAAACCGTTCGGGTTGATCTTCTGACCCATCAGGCCTTCCGTCCCTTCTTGTTGGACTGGGTGGACGCGGGCTGGCCGGCGTCCTCGACGCGGGGCTGCACCACGAGCGTGATGTGGCTGGTCCGCTTGTTGATCCGCGACGCGCGGCCCTGGGCGCGGGGGCGCCAGCGCTTCATCGTGGGACCCTCGTCGACCATCGCCTTGCTGACGACCAGCGTGCCCCGGTCGAGGCTCTCGGTGCCCTCCGCGTTCGCCACGGCGCTCTCGAGGACCTTGTACACGGTCTCGCTCGCGGCCTGCGGGGCGAACTGCAGCAGCGCCAGGGCCTCGTCGACGCCCAGGCCGCGGACCATGTCCACGACGCGGCGCGCCTTCATCGGGGTGATCCGGACGAAGCGTGCGCTGGCGAAAGCGCCGGGCTCGTCGCCCAGCAGGCTCTCGCGTCGGGCGCTCACGCGCCTGCGCTCCATAGTGCTCATCTCTTCGACTCTCTCGACTCTGTCGTCTCTGTCGTCAACTCAGGTGGTGGCCGGTGCCTCCGCCTCAGCGGCGGCGGCTCTTCCGGTCGTCCTTGACGTGGCCGCGGTAGGTGCGGGTCGGCGCGAACTCGCCCAGCTTGTGGCCGACCATCGCGTCGGTCACGAACACCGGGACGTGCTTGCGGCCGTCGTGCACGGCGATCGTGTGGCCGATCATGGCCGGCACGATCATCGAGCGACGGGACCACGTCTTGATGACGTTGTGCGTGCCCTTGTCGTTCTGTCCGTCCACCTTCTTCATGAGGTGGTCGTCGACGAAGGGACCCTTCTTCAGGCTGCGAGGCATGTCTGCTTATCCCTTCTAGCGACGCTTGCCGGACTTGCGACGACGGACGATGAGCGCGTCGGAGGCCTTGCTCTTGCGCGTGCGGCCCTCCGGCTTGCCCCAGGGCGAGACCGGGTGACGACCACCGGAGGTCTTGCCCTCACCACCGCCGTGCGGGTGGTCGACCGGGTTCATGACGACACCGCGGACGGTCGGGCGCTTGCCCTTCCACCGCATGCGGCCGGCCTTGCCCCAGTTGATGTTGGACTGCTCGGCGTTGCCGACCCCGCCGACCGTGGCGCGGCAGCGCACGTCGACGTAGCGCATCTCGCCGGAGGGCATGCGCAGCTGGGCGCGGCTGCCCTCCTTGGCGACGAGCTGCGCCGAGTTGCCGGCGGAGCGGGCGATCTTCGCGCCGCCACCGGGCCGCAGCTCGATGCAGTGGATCGTCGTACCGACGGGGATGTTGCGCAGCGGCAGGTTGTTGCCCGGCTTGATGTCGGCCTTCGGGCCGGCCTCGACCGTCGCACCCTGGCGGAGGTTCTGCGGCGCGATGATGTAGCGCTTCTCGCCGTCCGCGTAGTGCAGCAGCGCGATCCGCGCGGTGCGGTTGGGGTCGTACTCGATGTGCGCGACCTTGGCGGGGACGCCGTCCTTGTCGTAGCGACGGAAGTCCACGACGCGGTAGGCGCGCTTGTGGCCGCCGCCCTGGTGACGCGTCGTGATCCGGCCCTGGTTGTTGCGGCCGCCCTTCTTGGGGAGCGGGCGCACCAGCGACTTCTCCGGCGTCGACCGCGTCACCTCGACGAAGTCGGCGACCGACGAGCCACGACGGCCCGGGGTGGTCGGCTTGTACTTACGGATGCCCATGAGTTCTCAGTCCTCGATCTGTTCCCGTCGGCCGGTCAGGAGACCGGACCTCCGAAGATGTCGATGCGCTGGCCGGCGGCAAGGCTGACGATCGCGCGCTTGGTGTTGGCGCGCTTGCCGATCCCGAAGCGGGTGCGGCGGGTCTTGCCCTGACGGTTGACCGTGTTGACGCCGGTCACCTTGACGTCGAACACCTTCTCGACCGCGATCTTGATCTCGGTCTTGTTGGCGTCCGGACGCACCAGGAAGGTGTACTTGTTCGCGTCGAGCAGGCCGTAGCTCTTCTCGCTCACCACGGGGGCGATGAGCACGTCACGGTGGTCCTTGTGGAAGTTGCTCACTTGGACTCGTCCTCCTCGGCCTCGGTCGACGTGGCGACGGCCTTGACCGACTTGCCCGTGGCCGGACCGGCCACGAACGTGTCGTAGGCGGCCTTGGTGAAGACCACGTCGTCGGACAGCAGCACGTCGTAGGTGTTGAGCTGGTCGACCGCGAGCAGGTGGACGGTGTCCACGTTGCGCAGCGAGAGCCAGGTCAGGTTGTCACCGCGCTCCAGCACGACCAGCGTGCGGGGACGGTCGGTCAGCCCGGTCAGCGCGGCCACGGCGGCCTTGGTGCTCGGCGCGTCGCCGGTCACGAAGGACTCGACCACGTGCACGCGGCCGGCGCGGGCCCGGTCGGAGAGGGCACCGCGCAGGGCGGCGGCCTTCATCTTCTTGGGCGTGCGCTGGTCGTAGCTGCGCGGCGTCGGGCCGTGCACCGTGCCACCGCCGGCGAACTGCGGCGCGCGGACGGAGCCCTGGCGGGCGCGGCCGGTGCCCTTCTGCTTGTAGGGCTTGCGGCCACCACCGCGGACCTCGCCGCGGGTCTTGGTGTCGTGCGTGCCCTGGCGCGCGGCGGCCTGCTGCGCGACGACGACCTGGTGGATCAACGGGATGTTGACCTGGACGTCGAAGATCTCGGCCGGGAAGTCGACCTTCAGTGCCTTGGCAGTCATGCTCAGGCCTCCCTGTCGGCGCGGGCCTTGGCGGCGGAACGGATGACGACGAGGCCGCCCTTGGGGCCGGGAACGGCGCCCTTCAGCAGGATCAGGCCCTTCTCGACGTCCACGGCGTGCACCGAGACGTTCTGCGTGGTCACGGGGACGCCACCCATCCGGCCGGCCATCCGGACGCCCTTGAAGACGCGACCCGGGGTCGCGCAGGCGCCGATGGAGCCCGGCTTGCGGTGGTTGCGGTGCGCACCGTGGGAGGCGCTCACACCGGCGAAGCCGTGCCGCTTCATGACACCGGCGTAGCCCTTGCCCTTGCTGGTGGCGGTGACGTCGACCTCCTCGCCGGCGGCGAACAGCTCGGGGCTGAGCTCCTGGCCGACGGAGTACGACGCGGCGTCGGCGGTGCGGATCTCCAGCACGTGGCGACGGGGGGTCACACCGGCCTTGCCGAAGTGACCGGCCTGCGGCTTGGTCACCTTGCGGCCGTCGATCTCGCCGAAGCCGATCTGGACGGCGTTGTAGCCGTCGGTCTCGGGCTGGCGGACCTGCGTGACCACGTTGGTGCCGGCCGCGACCACGGTCACGGGCACGACGCGGTTGTTCTCGTCCCAGGTCTGGGTCATGCCGAGCTTGGTGCCCAGCAGCCCGCGGACGTTTCTCTCAAGAGTGCTCATCAGGTATCAGGTCCTCGTCGCGACTCAGAGCTTGATCTCGATGTCGACACCGGCGGGCAGGTCGAGCCGCATGAGCGAGTCGACCGTCTTCGGGGTCGGGTCGATGATGTCGATGAGACGCTTGTGGGTGCGCATCTCGAAGTGCTCGCGGCTGTCCTTGTACTTGTGGGGCGAGCGGATAACGCAGTAGACGTTCTTCTCGGTCGGCAGGGGCACAGGGCCGGCGACCTTCGCGCCCGTACGGGTGACCGTGTCAACGATCTTGCGCGCCGAGGTGTCGATCACCTCGTGGTCATAGGCCTTGAGCCTGATGCGGATCTTCTGTCCCGCCATAGCTCTCAGTTCGTCCTCACTACTCGTACCGCCAAGTCGGACGTGACCCGGCGGGCCACACCCGTTGCTTCGCTCCGTCCGACCCCCGCGGTCGGGCGTGTCGCGCCTTGTTCGACGCAACACGACACTGCCTGGATCGTGTTGGAGTGGCACCCGACGAAGCCGTGGGACCGGTTCGTCGAGCTGGGAAGGGCCTCACGGTGCGGCGCGGACACAGAACCAGACCACCGTTCTCGGAGACCCTGTTCAGTAGTCAATGTGTGTACTACGTGTGTCACGCGCCCCGGCGACCCCGCCGGAGCAACCGGACTATCTTGTCAGAGACCGCCCGGGCTTATCAAATCGAGGCCGACGCCCGCGCAGCGTCGGCCACGCGGGAGGCCCCGAGGTGCGAGGATGACCCTCCGCACGGCTCCTGGGGGACGCTCATCGTGACACAACCACCGCCACCACCCGGCTGGGTGCCGCCCGGCGCGCCGGCCCCCGGGCCGCCGCCTCCCGGCCAGGCACCCGGCCAGGCACCCGGCCAGGCACCGGGGCAGGTCCGGGGGCTGCCTCCCGGCTACGTGCCGCCGGCCGCGGTCTACGGACCGCCGGTGCACAAGCCGGGGGTCGTGGCGCTGCGGCCGCTCGCGCTCGGGGACTTCTTCGACGGCGCGTTCAAGACGATCCGCGGCAACCCCGCCGCCATGGTCGGGCTCGCGGCCCTCGTGACCACCGTGTTCATGGTCCTCCCCACGGTCCTCGCGCTGCTGCTCGCCGCGGCCGGCCACCTCACCTTCGACCTGCGGCCGTCGCCGGCGTCCGGCGAGGTCTCGGCCCTCGACAGCGCCGCGGCCTCGGTGATGAGCGGTCTGGGCAGCCTGTTCGGGGTCTTCGCGACGGTGGTGCTCAACGGGATGCTCGTGCACGTGGTCGCCGAGGCGGTGCTCGGCCGGCGCACCAGCATCGGCGAGGCCTGGCGGGCCACCCGCGGCCGGATGCCCCGCCTGGTCGGGCTCACCCTGCTCGACGTGCTCATGTGGACGCTGCTCGTCGCTGCGCCCGTGCTGCTCGCGGTGCTCGCGGGCGCCCGGGCCGGGGTCGGAGCGGGCTTCCTCGTCGGGGTCCCGCTCGTGCTCGTTGCCCTGGCGTGCGGGCTCTTCCTGCAGGTCCGGTTCTTCCAGCTCGCCGCACCGGCGCTGGTCCTGGAGCGGACCGGCGTCCGCACCGCGCTCCGCCGGTCCGGGCAGCTGAGCCGCGGCCAGTGGTGGCGGCTCTTCGGGATCCTGCTGCTGACCGGGCTGGTCGTCGGCGTCGTCGGCCAGGTCGTCGCGGTGCCGCTGGCGCTGGCGGGTGCCGCCGGCCCGGCTCTGTTCCCCGGCACCGCGGGGGCGCTGGTCATGGTCCTGTCGTCCTACCTCTCGCACATCCTCGTCGGTGCGGTCACCACGCCCTTCACGTCGGCGGTCACCGCGCTGCAGTACGTCGACCAGCGGATCCGCAAGGAGGGTCTCGACGTGGAGCTCATCGCGGCCTCGCAGGTGGCCGTCCCGGGGCCGCGCTGAACCATGCTGCCCCCCACCGTCGAGGTCCGCGGAGCGCTCCGCCCCGACCCGGACCAGGCGCGGACCTGGCTGGAGCGTGAGCTCGCGCGTCCGGAGTACCAGCGCAGCCTCACCGAGCGGTTCTGGTCCTGGCTCGGTGACCTGTGGGACCGGCTGACGGGGCTGGCGAGCGGCGCCTCGGACCTGTCGACCGCCACGGCCGTCGTGCTGCTGGTGCTGCTGCTCGCCCTGGTCGTGGTCGCCGCGGCCCGGCTGCGCCGCGAGCCGGCCGTCCACCGCGACGACGCCGTGCTGCTCGCCGCCCGGGAGACGTCGCCCGACGAGCACCGGGCCCGGGCCGCCGCCGCCCTGCAGGAAGGCCGCTACGCCGACGCGCTGGTGGAGGCGTTCCGTGCCCTCGCGTCCCGGTCGCTTCGGCGCGGGCTCGTCGACGAGCGGCCCGCGCTGACCGCGCACGAGCTGGCGGCCGACCTGACCGCCGCGTTCCCGCACCGCTCGGCCGAGCTGGTCGAGGCGGCGGCACTCTTCGACCGCGTGTTCTACGGCCACCAGCGGGCCACGGCCGAGGCGGCCAGCGGCGTGCTGGCGCTCGACGAGGCGCTGCGCACGGCCCGTCCCGCGAGCCGCACGCCCACCGGCCGGGCCCACGACGCGGCGGTGCCCCGGTGACCGCACTGGGCCGGCTGCGCACCCACCGTCGTGGCGTCGTCGTGGTCGCGTCGGTGGCGGTCCTGCTCGTCGTCCTCTCCGTGCTCAGCCTGGGGTCGGCCGAGACGGGCGGCGACCTCGACCCGGACAACCCGAGGGGCAACGGCGCGCAGGCCCTCGCGCGGGTGCTGGCCCGGCACGACGTCGACGTGACCGTCGTACGGCGGGCGGCGGCGCTGGCGCGCACGAGGGTCGACGCGGACACCACGGTGGTGGTCACCTCGACCGAGCAGCTCGGCCGGGCGACCGCCCGCGCCCTCGACCGGCACACGGCAGCGGCGGGCGCGGTGGTGCTCGCGTCGCCGGCACCGACCGTGATCCGCACGCTGCGGCTGCCGCTGACCGTGGAGCGGACCGGAGGGGGCGACCGCACCCCGGCCGGCTGCGACGACACCCTGCTGGGCGACCTCGCCGTCGACACGGGCCCGTCGGTGGGCTACGGCAGCCGCGGCGGGGCTCCGGTCACCGGCTGCTTCCGGGCCGGCGGGGGCGGGGTGTCGCTGGTCGCCCGGGTCGACCGCGGTCCCGCGACCTACGCCGTCGGGGCCACCGACCTGCTCACCAACGCCCGCATCACCGACGCCGACAACGCCGCCGCCGCGCTGCGGCTGCTCGGCCAGCACACCCGGCTGGTGTGGTACGTCCCCGACCTCCGCGACGTCGCGGCCGGGGACACCGGCTCGGTGCGGGCGCAGCTGCCGGGCGGCCTCGTGCCGGCGCTGTGGCTGACCGGCGCCGCGGTCGTCGCGACCATGCTGTGGCGGGGCCGCCGGCTGGGGCCGCTCGTGGTCGAGCCGCTGCCGGTCGTGGTCAAGGCCGTGGAGTCCACGCAGGGCCGGGGCCGGCTCTACCGGCGGGTCCGCGACCGCGGGCACGCTGCCGGCATCCTGCGCGCCGCCACCACCCGCCGGCTCGCCGCGCACCTCCGCCTCCCACCCGGTACGTCGACCGGGGCCCTCGTCGGACCGGTCGCGCAGGCCACCGGTCGCGACGCGGGGTCCGTCGCCGACCTGCTGGTCACCCGACCCGTCCCCGACGACACCGCCCTGACCCGGCTGGCCGACGACCTGGCCGCCCTCGAGAGAGAGGTACACCGCCCATGACCCAGCAGACGCACGACACCGTGACGTCGGAGCAGGCACGGGAGTCGCTCGACGCGGTGCGCCGGGAGGTGGCCAAGGCCGTGGTGGGCCAGGACGCCGCGGTGTCCGGGCTGCTCGTCGCGCTGCTGTGCGGTGGGCACGTGCTGATGGAGGGCGTCCCCGGTGTCGCGAAGACCCTGCTGGTCCGGTCCCTGGCGGCGGCGCTGGCCGTGGACACCAAGCGGGTGCAGTTCACGCCCGACCTGATGCCTGGCGACATCACCGGCTCGATGGTCTACGACAACCACGTCGGTGCGCTGTCGTTCCGGGAGGGGCCGCTGTTCACCAACCTGCTGCTCGCCGACGAGATCAACCGGACGCCGCCGAAGACGCAGTCCGCGCTTCTGGAGGCGATGGAGGAGGGCCAGGTCTCGGCGGACGGCACGTCGCGCCGGCTGCCGCGGCCGTTCCTGGTCGCGGCGACCCAGAACCCGGTCGAGTACGAAGGCACCTACCCGCTGCCCGAGGCGCAGCTGGACCGGTT
>DASTGV010000279.1:0-7170 GCA_035718765.1 Nocardioidaceae bacterium | reverse complement strand
CGCCCGCGCCGCGGCCCGGGCCCTGGCCTGCCGGGCGGCGCGCGCCCTCGCCGCGGCGTCGGCACGTGCCTGGGCGCGGGCCCGCGCACGAGCGGTGCGGGCCTTGGCCTTGGCGGCCTTGATCCGGGCGGCCCGCGCCTTCGCCTTGGCCGACTTCTTCTTCGCGACGTCGGCGGTGGACGGCGGCAGGTCCGGCGACGGGATCACGAACACACCGGTCCGGTAGCCACGGGCGAACGCGGTGACCAGTGCGACGTAGTAGTCCGAGGGGTTGTAGCGGAAGACCGCGGACTTCACGGCCGTGTCGTCCGACAGGTCGCCGCCGCCGTTGCAGAGGTACGCCGCCGCGGCCAGTGACGCGTCGTCGATGTCGTTCGGGGACTTCGTGCCGTCACCGTCGCCGTCCCGCCCGGCGCCGCCGTTCCAGGTCGACGGGATGAACTGCATCGGGCCGACGGCGCGGTCCCACACCGTGTCCCCGTCGTAGGCGCCGTTGTCGGTGTCGTGGATCGCGGCGACCGGGCCCTTGCCGTTGAGCGGCACGCCCACGATCGCGGGCCGCGGCACCCCGTCGTTGCCGAGCACCGAGCCGCCGTAGCGCCCGTGGTCGGACTCGACGCGACCGATGCCGGCCAGCAGCGTCCAGCCGAGGTGGCAGGCCGGGTCGGCGGCGTCGATGTTGTGGGCGGCGTTCTTGTAGGCGCGCATCGCGGCCGACGGCAGGTCGTGCTCCGCGAGCGAGCTCGCGGTCCACACGTGGCTGCCCTTGGACGACGAGACCGCGATCTTGCGGTTGCGGTCCTTCTTCGTCCTCAGCGACAGACCGCCGACGATCGTGGTCTGCTCGGCGACCACCTGTGGGCGCTGCGCCGGCGGCAGCGTGCGCACGTAGTGCCGCTGCATCGTGGTCACGCTGGGCGCGATCGGCGCGGTGCTCACCTGCGCGGAGGCGACGGCACGGGGCACCACGGTCTTCGAGGTCGGCACGACGGCGGGCGAGAGACCGGCCATCGAGACGGGCACCGCGAACACCACGAGGGCGGTCGACATCCGCGCCCCCAGCCACCGCACACTCATGAAAACGTGTCTCCCCAGCTACCCAAGTCCGTCCGAGCCAGGCTAAGTGTGAGGAACCGGTCGAGCGGTAGGAAAAGGGGAAAGATGGCCCGTCCGGGTGGGGTGGCTATGCCTCGACGGTGCGCTGCACGGTGAACTGGAGGCCCGCCTTGACCAGGCGGTCCAGCAGGTTCTGGCCCATGGCGACCGCCGTGGTGACCTGGCCGGCGGTGTCCGGGTTGTCGTCGAAGGCGAGGCACAGCGCCGACTCCGCGAGCATCTTCGCGGTCTCCGTGTAGCCCGGGTCGCCGCCCCGGACCTCGGTGTGCACGGTGCGGCCGCCGCCCTCGCCGATGAACCGGACGGAGAAGTACGACCGGGCGCGCCGCTCCTCGCTCGGCCCCTGGCCCTGGGGCAGCCGGCTCATCAGGAACCGGCGCAGCGGCGGGACCTGCGCGGCCGCGGCCAGCCCGCCGACGAGGCCGATGCCGCCGACCACGCTCGGCAGCCTCTTGGCCGCGGCGTAGTGGCTGTAGGTGAAGTCCGGGCCGTAGCGCTCCAGGGCGGCCGCCGACCGGCGGACCACGAAGGGGTCGATCGTGGGCAGCGGGACCAGCCAGTAGCCGGCCTCGGCGTCGTGGTGGGGACGCCTCGCGACGGTGCGGACCCGGCGGCCCTCGACGCGCGGCTCGACCTTGCGGCGGGCCGCGTGCGCCTGCTTCATCTGCCGGGCCCGGGAGAAGGCCCCGAGCGCGGACGCGAAGGTGCCGCCGGAGAGGGTCGCGTTGCTGCGCACCATGCCGCGCACCCGCAGCGGGACCCCCTCGGGCAGCTGCTGCACCGTGAACAGCACGCCGAGGTCGTGCGGGACCGAGTCGAAGCCGCAGGCGTGCACGATCCGGGCGCCGGTCTCGACGGCCCGCCGGTGGTGCTTCACGTACACCGTGTCGACGAACTCCGGCTCGCCGGTCAGGTCGACGTAGTCGGTGCCCGCCTCGGCACAGGCCGCGACGAGCGGCTCACCGTGCTCGACGTACGGGCCGACGGTGCTGATGACGACCCGTGCCCGGCCGGCGACGTCGGCCAGCGAGGCCGGGTCGGTGGCGTCGGCGTGCAGCAGCGGCAGGTCCGCCAGCTCCGGGTGCTCGGCCGCGAGCCGCTCGCGCACCGCGGCGAGCTTGGCCTGGTTGCGCCCGGCCAGCGCCCAGCGGCAGCCGTCGGGCACGGCACCGGCGAGGTAGTCGGCGGTCAGTCCGCCGGTGAAGCCGGTGGCGCCGAACAGCACGACGTCGAACTCACGGTCGGGCACGGGGTCTCCTCCTGCAGGTCGGAAAGCCCTCACTCTGCCAGGGGAACCGGCCCCTGCCGATGTGCGTCCCACCACAGTCACCCCCGTTCGGAAGGGATCGGACATGGGCATCAGCAGGCGAGGAGCCCTGGTCGTCGCCGTCGGCGCGACGGTCGGAGCGGTCGCGTGCGCGCTGCTCACCACCGGTGTGCTGCGCCTCGGCGCTGACCTGGTCGGGGCGGCGGGAGGCCTGCTGCGGGTGCCCTCCGCCGCGGCCGCGCAGCTGCCCGCGTTCGAGAGCTGCGAGCAGCTCCGCCGGTGGTACGTCGACCAGGCCCTGCCGCAGGTCGGTCCGTACGGGTTCGGGGGCGGACCGGTGGTCCCGCTGTACGCGGAGCGGGCGGCCGGCAGCCCGCTGGACCTGGCCGGGAGCGCGAGCCCGGACACCGCGGTCGGGAGCAGCGGCACCGGCACCAACACCCAGGAGGCGAACGTCGACGAGGGCGACGTCGCGAAGACCGACGGCTCCCTCGTGGTGCGCATCGTCGGCCGCGAGCTCGTGGTCACCGACGTCTCCGGCACCCGCGCCCGGGAGCTCTCCCGCATCCGGCTGCCCGGTCCGATGCTGAACCAGCCCGAGCTGCTGCTGCGCGACCGCCACGTGCTGGTGGTCGGCGACGAGGCGGGCCCGGTGTACTGGCGGGGCGGCATCGTCCCGGACCGCGGCTTCCTGCCGTTCCGGCCGCCGGTCACCCACGTGCACCTGTTCTCCGTCGACCTGTCGGACCCGTCCGCGCCGAAGGTCACCGACCACCGCACCGTCGACGGCGGGGCGATCTCGACGCGGGAGTACGCGGACGGCACCGTGCGGGTCGTGGTGACCACCGGCTACCCGTCGCTGGACTTCGTGCACCCCGGCCCCGACCGCAGCGCCCGCGAGGCCACCCAGCGGAACAAGGAGATCGTCCGCCAGGCCCCGATCGGCGTGTGGCTGCCGGGCCTCCGCACGGCCGACGGCACGACCCGGCCGCTCCTGGACTGCGCGGCCGTCCGGCACCCGTGGTCCGCGTCCGGCTTCGGGACGATCAGCCTGCTGACCTTCCCCCTCGCGGACCCGGCGGCGCTGTCCGCGACGGCGGTGACCGCGGCCGGCGACCTGGCGTACTCCTCGGCCGACCGGCTGTACGTGGCGACGACCGCGGTGCTCATCCCCCGGCCGATGCCCCTCGGGGTGCCCAGGGTGGGCGCGCCGGTCGCGCCGCCCCCGACCACGCAGGTGCACGCGTTCGCGCTGGACGGCACCCGGACGACGTACGTCGCCTCGGGGTCGTTCCGGGGGCAGGTCAAGGACCGCTGGTCGTTCAGCGAGTACGGCGGCCACCTGCGCGTCGCGGTGCAGCGGCCGCTGAGCGGCGGGCACGTCGACAACGGGGTGCTGGTGCTCGACGAGCACGGCGACCGGCTCGTCGTGACCGGCCGGGTCGACGGGCTCGGGAAGGACGAGACCATCCAGTCGGTGCGCTGGTTCGGGGACCTGGCGGTCGTCGTGACGTTCCGCCAGACCGACCCGCTCTACACCCTCGACCTGTCCGACCCGGCGCGGCCGCGGGTCGTGGGCGAGATGAGGATCCCCGGGTTCTCGAGCTACCTGCACCCCGTCGGCGGAGGCCTGCTGGTCGGGGTCGGGCAGGACGCGACCGCCGCCGGCAGCGACCTCGGCGCGCAGGCCGCGACCTTCGACCTGCGGCAGCCGGCGGCCGTGCAGCGGCTGGGCCGGATCGCGTTCGGTGCCCAGACCGACCTGAGCGCGGGGCTGGACCCGCGGACCTTCGCCTACCTGCCCGAGTCCCGGACCCTCGTCACCCCGGTCCAGGACTGGGCAGCGGGACGGGCCCGCTTCGTTGCGGTACATGTGGCACCGGACGGGACGCTCACCGAGACCGGCTCGTGGGTCACCCGCCACTACGCCGGTGACACGGTGCGCACGCTGCCCCTCGGCGACGGCCGGGCCGCCCTGGTCGGCGACGCGGTCCGCGTGGTCGTCGTACGTTAGGCGCATGTGCCGCAACATCCGGACCCTGCACAACTTCGAGCCGCCCGCCACGAAGGACGAGGTGCACGCCGCCGCGCTGCAGTACGTCCGCAAGGTGTCCGGGTCGACCCACCCGTCCCAGGCCAACCAGGAGGCGTTCGACCGGGCCGTCCGGGAGGTCACCGCGACCACCCGCCGACTGCTCGACGAGCTCACCACGACCGCGCCGCCCAAGGACCGCGAGGTCGAGGCCGCCAAGGCACGAGCCCGGGCGGCCGCCCGCTACGCATGACCCCCGGCCGCGCGCTCGACGAGGCCTTCGCGGCCTGCCCGCGCAAGGACTTCCTGCCCGAGGGCGAGCGCCGGTTCGCCCGCCTGGACCGGCCGCTCCCGATCGGCTGGGGCCAGACCAACAGCCAGCCCACGACCGTGCGCACCATGCTGGCCCTGCTCGACGTGCGGGCCGGCCAGCGGGTCCTCGACGTGGGCTGCGGCTCCGCCTGGACCACCGCCCTGCTGGCCCACCTGGTCGGACCCGACGGCGCGGTGGTCGGGGTCGAGATCGTGCCGGGGCTGGTCGCGTTCGGGCGGTCCCGGCTCGGCGACCGGCCGAACGCCCGGGTGGTCGAGGCCGTCCCCGGCGTGCTCGGGCTGCCGGACGGCGCGCCGTACGACCGGATCCTGGTGAGCGCCGAGGCGAGCACCCTGCCGGTGCCGCTCGTCGAGCAGCTGGCCGAGGACGGGGTGCTGGTGGTGCCGGTCCGCGGGACGCTGCTGGAGGTGCGGCCCGGTCCGGAGGTCGTGAAGCGCGGCCGCTACGCGTTCGTGCCGCTCGTGGACGGCTGAGCCCCGGTGAGCGCTGGTGCGGCTTCGGGTCAGGCGAAGTCGACGACGTCGTCCGCGTCGTCCATCCACGCGTCCACCAGCCCGACGACGTCGGCGATCGAGTCGACCACCTTCGTCGGCCGGTAGGGGAAGCGCTCGACCTGGTCGGGCCGGGTCGAGCCGGAGAGCACCAGGATCGTGCGCAGCCCGGCCTCCAGCCCCGAGATCACGTCGGTGTCCATCCGGTCGCCGACCATCACGGTGGTCTCGGAGTGCGCGTCGATGCGGTTCAGCGCCGAGCGCATCATCAGCGGGTTGGGCTTGCCGACGAAGTACGGCTCGACCCCGGTGGCCTTGGTGATCAGCGCGGCCACCGAGCCGGTCGCCGGGATCGGCCCGTTGATGCTCGGTCCGGACACGTCGGGGTTGGTCGCGATGAACCGCGCCCCCTTCTCGATGAGCCGGATCGCGGTGGTGATCGCCTCGAAGGAGTACGTGCGGGTCTCGCCCAGGACGACGTACTCCGGGTCCCGGTCGGTCATCACGTAGCCGATCTCGTGCATCGCCGTGGTCAGCCCGGCCTCGCCGATGACGTACGCCGAGCCGCCGGGCCGCTGGTCGTCGAGGAACTGCGCGGTGGCCAGGGCGCTGGTCCAGATCGCGTCCTCGGGTACGTCGATCCCCGACCGGTGCAGCCGCGCCTTCAGGTCGCGCGGGGTGAAGATCGAGTTGTTCGTGAGCAGCAGGAAGGGCCGGCCGGTCCCGGTGAGGCGGGCCACGAAGTCGGCCGCGCCGGGGATCGGCTCCTCCTCGTGGACCAGGACGCCGTCCATGTCCGAGAGCCAGGCGCGCACGGTCTTCTTCGAGGTCATGCGCCTCATGCTGTCACGCGAGGGCCCTGATGAGTTGTCCTAATGACCGCTATGGCCCGAGAGGGGGATGGTGCGTCATGAGTTCGTCGTTTCTACTGGTTGTGCACGCGATGACGCTTCCGTGACCTTGGGGGGCCGGGCGTCCCGCGTGTCGCTGTGAGGGGACGTCCGGGGGCGTGAGGAGCAGCGAACATGCAGAGACAACGTGCCGTCGTCACCGGTGGAGCCGGGTTTCTCGGGTCGCACCTGGCCGAACGCCTGGTCGACGGCGGCTTCGAGGTGCTGTGCCTCGACAGCTTCCTGACCGGATCCCGGGAGAACCTCGACGGCCTCCTCGACCGGCCGTCCTTCCGGCTCGTCGAGACGGACGTGTGCGACGGCCTCTCGGTCCGCGGGCCCGTGGACGCGGTGCTCCACCTCGCCTCGCCCGCCTCGCCCGTGGACTACCTCCGGTATCCCGTCGAGACGATGCGGGTCGGCGCGCTGGGCACCCTGCACGCGCTCGAGCTGGCCCGGCAGAAGGGCGCTCGATTCGTGCTGGCCTCGACCTCGGAGACCTACGGCGACCCGCTGGTGCACCCGCAGCCGGAGACGTACTGGGGCAACGTCAACCCGGTCGGGCCGCGCTCGGTGTACGACGAGGCGAAGCGGTTCGCCGAGGCGCTGACCATGGCCTACCGGCGGACCCATCGGGTGGACACCGGCATCATCCGGATCTTCAACACCTACGGCCCACGGATGCGCGCCGACGACGGCAGGGTGGTCCCGACCTTCGTCATGCAGGCCCTCAGGGGCGAACCGCTGACGGTCGCGGGCGACGGCCTGCAGACCCGGTCGCTGTGCTACGTCGACGACCTCGTGGAGGGTGTGGTGCGCATGCTCGCCTCACCGCACCCCGGACCGGTGAACCTCGGCAACCCCGAGGAGCTGACCGTGCTGGAGCTCGCCGGCCTCGTCCGCGACCTCACCGCCTCGGGCTCGGGGCTCACCTTCGTCCCGCTCCCCGCCGACGACCCGGCGCTGCGCCGACCCGACATCCGGCTGGCCCGCGCGGCGTTGGACTGGGAGCCGCAGGTCTGCGTGCAGGAGGGCCTGCT
>DASTGV010000278.1:0-4448 GCA_035718765.1 Nocardioidaceae bacterium | reverse complement strand
CTGGAGGACGGGCACGTGCAGCGTGCGCTGGACGGACGGCCCGTGCGCAAGGTGATCGTGCGGGCGCCGAAGCTGGTCAACATCGTCACCGGCTGACGGGTCGTGCCCCCGACCGCACGTGGTCGGGGGCAGCCCGCCGTGGTCAGAGCCCGGCGAGGGCCGCCTCGACGGTCTGGTGACCGGCGAGCAGGTCGAACGTCTTGCCGATCGTGGCGTCCTGGTCGAGGGCGGCCGCGAGGACCGCGGCGACGTCGGCGCGGGAGATCTCGCCACGGGGGAGCGTGCCGACCTGGACGCGGCCGGTGGGCGGGTTGTCGGTGAGCCGGCCGGGGCGTACGACGGTCCAGTCGAGGTCGCGCGAGCGCAGGTCGTCGTCGGCGGCCTTCTTGGCCCGGAGGTACACCTGGAACACGTCGTCGCTGTCCGGGTCGGCCTTGTCGGTGCCCATCGCGGAGACCATCACGTAGCGACGTACCCCGGCCTGCTCCGCGGCCTCGGCCAGCAGCACCGCGGCGCCCTTGTCGACGGTCTCCTTGCGGGCGGCACCGCTGTTCGGGCCGCCGCCGGCCGCGAAGACGACGGCGTCCGAGCCCTTCACGACGTCAGTGAGGTCCGCCACGTCGGCCTTCTCGAGGTCCAGCACCACGGCCTCGGCGCCGGTCGCCTCCACGTCGCCGACGTGGTCGGGGTTGCGGACGACGCCGACGGCGTGGTGACCGCGGTCGGCGAGCACCTTCTCGAGCAGCAGGGCGATCTGTCCGTGTCCTCCGGCGATCACGACACGCATGGGGGCTCCTTCCGTTGCGGGCGACGACATCGGGCCAACCAGCGCACCCGGCCGAGGATTCCCGTGGTTCCGGCACGCGGACGCTAGCCTGTGCCGCATGTCTCGGACCGTCGCGCTGGTCACCGACTCCACGGCCATGCTGCCGCCTGAGGTCGTCGAGCGCCACGGCATCCTCGTCGTACCCCTCCAGGTGGTGATCGGCGCGCGCTCCTACGACGAGGGCGTCGACCCCGACGTGACGGCCGAGACCATCGCGGCCGCCCTGCGGGAGTGGACCCCGGTGAGCACGTCCCGGCCCACGCCCGCGCGGTTCCTGGAGGCCTACGAGAAGGCCCGGGCCGACGGTGCCGACGAGGTGCTGTCGGTGCACCTGTCCGGCGAGATGAGCGGCACCTTCGAGTCCGCTCAGCTGGCGGCTCGCGACGCGCCGCTGCCGGTGCGGGCGGTCGACACGCGCCAGCTCGGCATGGCCACCGGCTTCGCGGTCGTCACCGCGGCCGAGGTGCTCGCGCGGGGCGGGTCGGCGGAGGAGGCCGCGGGGGCGGCGTTGGCCCGGTCGGCCGGCACCACGTCGCTCTTCTACGTCGACACCCTGGAGTACCTCCGGCGCGGCGGACGGATCGGCGCCGCCGCGGCGCTGCTCGGCTCCGCGCTGGCGGTGAAGCCGCTGCTGGAGATCGTCGACGGCCGGATCGGCACCCGCGAGAAGGTGCGTACGGCGGCCCGGGCGCTGTCCCGGCTCGAGGAGCTGGCCGTCGCGGCCGCGGAGGACCGGCAGGTCGACATCGCCGTCGCGCACCTGGCCAACCCGGACAAGGCCGGGCAGCTGGCCGAGCACCTCGGTGACCGGCTCTCCGCCAACCTCGGGGACCGCGCCGTCGTGGTCGGCGAGGTCGGGGCCGTGATCGGCGCGCACGTCGGCCCGGGCATGGTCGCGGTGGTCGTCTCGCCGCGCTGACCGGTGTGGCGTCGGGCCGGAACCGGTCCCCAGGCGAACGGGTCCGCCGGTCGTCCACAGCCGCCGACATCGCCACCGCCGGCAGGGGTGCGGAGCTCCTAGGTTCCTCCCATGCGCTCACGCAGGTCCGCGGACGAACAGGTCGCCGAGGTGGCACGGCGACGGCTCGCGCTGCTGAGCGCCGAGCTCGCCGGCCTCCGTCCCGACCCGGTGGCAACCCCCGTGCCCCGGTCCGGTGACGGGGCCGGCGAGCCTCCGGACGTGCCGACGACCGCGCCGGAGCCGCCGGCTGTGACCCGGGCGGTGCCCCCGGCGGTGACCCCGGGCGGGCTCCCGCCGGGTGCCGGTCGGCACGCGCACCGGCCCGTGGCCCCCTCCGTCGCGATCGGTGGCTGGCTCCAGGACCGGCTGCCGGCGACGCTGCAGGGCCGGGTCCGGCTGGGGGTCGGCCAGCTCGCCGTGCTCGCCCTGCTGGTCGCCGCAGCCCTCGGGGCCACGGCCTGGTGGGTGGTGCGCGCCGACGGCGGCGCCGCGACGCTGCCGCCCGTGTCCGCCACCCCCTCGGCGCTGGCGCCCCTGCCGACCGGGACACCGCCCGCGGCCACGTCGTCGGCGGCCGTTCCTGCTGGTGCTGCGAGCGCCTCGCCGACGGACACGATCGTGGTCGACGTGGCCGGCAAGGTGCGGCGTCCGGGCATCGCCACGCTGCCGCTCGGCTCCCGGGTGGTGGACGCGCTCGAGGCGGCCGGCGGCGCCCGGCCCGGGGTGCGGCTCGGCACCCTCAACCTGGCGCGGGTGCTCACCGACGGCGAGCAGGTCGTGGTGGGCGTGGCGGCGCCGGCGGGCGTCGCCGCCTCCGCCGCGGGGGAGCCGGCGCCCGGAGCCGGCGGGTCGACGCCGATGGTCAACCTCAACAGCGCGACGCAGACCGAGCTCGAGGAGCTGCCGGGGGTGGGCCCGGTGACCGCGCAGTCGATCCTGGCCTTCCGCTCCGAGCACGGCGCCTTCACCGCCGTCGACGAGCTGCTCGAGGTGTCCGGCATCGGCGACGCGACGCTCGCCAAGATCGCGCCCTACGTCACCCTCTGATGCCCCCGCTGCCGCCGGCCGCCGCGGTGCCGCGGCCGCCCCCGGACCTGCGCGCGGTCGTGCTGGCCGTCTCCGGCTGGGCCGGTGCGCTCGCGGTCCTCGGGCTGCCCGGCTGGTCGTGGTGGGTGCTGTCCGCGCTCGCCGCGGTGCTGCTGGTGGCCAGGCGGTGTCGCCGGCGCCCGGTCCTGACGCTGGCCGCCTGCCTGCTCGCCGCCTCGGCGGTCGGGGGCGTGACCGCGCTGCGAGCCGACGCGCTGCGGCACGGACCGGTGGCGGCGCTGGCGGGGGAACGGGCCGTCGTGACGGTCACCGCCCGGGTGGCCTCCGACCCGGTGCTGCGGGAGGGTCGCTTCGGCTCGTACACGATGACCCGGGTCACGGTGACCGAGGTGGCGGGCCGCGGTCGGCGGTTCCGGACGCACGTCCCGGTCCTGGTCATCGGTGCGGAGGCGTGGCGCGGAGCGGGCCTGGGCTCGACCGTCACCGCCACCGGGCGGCTGGCCGCGCCCGACTCGCCGGACCTGGCCGCGGTGCTGTCGACGGGCCGGCCGCCGCGGGTGCTGACCAGGCCCGGCGAGCTGCTGGCGGGTGCGGCGCGGGTCCGCGCCGGCATCCGGCACGCCGTGGCCGGGGCGCCGCCCGACGCGCGGGCGCTCGTCCCGGCGCTCGTCGTGGGTGACGACCAGGGCATGTCCGCGGACCTGGTGGCCGACTTCCGCACCTGCGGGCTCACCCACCTGGCCGCGGTGTCCGGGACGAACCTGACGCTGGTCGTCGGCTTCCTGCTGCTCGTCGCGCGCTGGGTGGGCGTCCGGGCCCGCGGCCTCGTGGTGGTCGGGGCGCTGGGGGTGGTCGGCTTCGTCGTGCTGGCCCGTCCGGAGCCGAGTGTGCTGCGGGCGGCGGCGATGGGCTCGGTGGCGCTGGTCGGGCTGGGTGCGCGCGGGCGTGACCACGGCATCCGGGCTCTCGGCGTCGCGGTGCTCGTGCTGCTGCTCCTGGACCCGTGGCTGGCGTCGTCGGTCGGGTTCGCGCTGTCGGTGCTGGCCACCGCCGGGATCCTGTTCCTGGGACCGCCGTTCCGGGACGCGCTCACGGTCTGGCTGCCGCGGTGGGCGGCCGAGGCGCTGGCCGTGCCGTTCGCCGCCCAGCTGGCGTGCACCCCGCTGGTGGCCGCGCTCTCCGGTCAGGTCAGCCTCGTCGCGGTCCTGGCGAACCTGGTGGTGGCGCCGGTCGTGGGGCCGGCGACCGTCCTCGGGCTGCTCGGCGGGGTCCTCGACCTCGTGCAGCCGGGTCCTTCGGCGCTGGCCGGTCGGCTGGCCGGCCTCTGCGCGTCCTGGGTCATCCTGGTCGCCGTACGCCTGGCGCGGCTGCCCACCGCCGCCCTCGACTGGTCCCCGGGGCTGGTGCCGCTGCTGGTGCTGGCGGTGCTGTGCCTGCTCGTCGGGCTCGGTGCCGGCCGGGTGCTGCGCCGGCCGCGCTGGACGGTGCCGATGTGCGTCGTGCTCGTGCTGGTGATGGTGCGGCCGCTGCCCACCCCGGGCTGGCCGCCCGACGGCTGGGTGCTGGTCGCCTGTGACGTGGGGCAGGGCGACGGCCTGGTGCTGAACGCCGGCG
>DASTGV010000277.1:0-4098 GCA_035718765.1 Nocardioidaceae bacterium | reverse complement strand
GCGTCCAGCTCATGACGAGACCTCCTCGGTCCGGGGACGCACGGTCCGCTTCTCGATCCGCTTGTCGGCCACCTGCTCCGGAGTCAGCGGGACCACCCGCTGCACGAAGACCCCAGGGGTGTGTACGTCGTTCGCGTCGATCTCACCGGGCTCGACGAGGTGCTCGACCTCCGCGATGGTGACCCGGCCGCACATCGCGGCGAGCGGGTTGAAGTTGCGGGCGGACTGGCGGAAGACCAGGTTGCCGTGCCGGTCGCCCTTCCACGCCCGCACCAGCCCGAAGTCGGCGACGATCGCGTTCTCCAGCACGAACTCCTTCGGGCCGTCGGCGGTCTCGAAGGTGCGCACCTCCTTGGCGGGCGAGGCGACGAGCACGTTGCCGGCGTCGTCGTACTTCCACGGCAGCCCGCCCTCGGCCACCTGGGTGCCGACACCGGTCGCGGTGAAGAAGGCCGGGATGCCGGAGCCGCCGGCCCGCATCCGCTCGGCCAGCGTGCCCTGGGGCGTGAGCTCGACCTCGAGCTCGCCGTGGAGGTACTGCCGGGCGAACTCCTTGTTCTCCCCGACGTAGGAGGAGATCATCCGGCGGATCCGGTGGTTGAACAGCAGCCGGCCGAGACCCCACTCGTCGACCCCGCAGTTGTTCGACACCGCCTCCAGCTCGTCGGCGCCCTGCTCGAGCAGCGCGTCGATGAGCACCGACGGGATGCCGCAGAGCCCGAAGCCGCCCACCGCGATGGTCGACCCGCTCGCGACGTCCGCGACGGCCTCGGCGGCGCTTGCGACCACCTTGTCCACGTCTGACCTCCCTCTCCGGAGCACCCGGAACCGGCGGACCGGATCGTCCGCGAGGCCACCCTAGCCAGCGCCGTGTGCGCGGCGTCACGGGCGGGCCGCACACACCTGGGTCGCTTCGGTGAGGCCCGGCCACATGAGCCCGGTCACACCCTGCGGGCCCGGTTCGGCACCCGGCTACGCTCCCCACCATGACCTCTCCCGACGAGCGCTGGGCCGATGTCCGCCTGCACGTCGTGACCGGCAAGGGCGGCACCGGCAAGTCCACGGTGGCCGCGGCGCTCGCCCTGGCCCTCGCGTCGCGGGGCAAGACCGTGCTCCTGTGCGAGGTCGAGGGCCGCCAGGGCATCGCGCAGCTGTTCGACGTCGCGCCGCTCCCCTACGAGGAGCGCCGCGTCGTCCAGGGCCCGAACGACGGGGGCGACCTCTACGCGCTGGCGATCGACCCGGAGTCCGCGCTGCTGGAGTACCTCGCGATGTACTACCGGCTCGGCCGCGCCGGGAAGGCGCTCGACCGGTTCGGCGTCATCGACTTCGCCACCACGATCGCGCCCGGCGTCCGCGACGTGCTGCTCACCGGCAAGGTCTACGAGGCCGTGAACCGCAACCGGCGGGGCAAGAACAGCCGCCAGTACGACGCCGTGGTGCTCGACGCGCCGCCCACCGGCCGCATCGCACAGTTCCTCAACGTGAACAACGAGCTGGCCGGGCTCGCCAAGGTGGGCCCGATCCGCAGCCAGGCCGACACCGTGATGACCCTGCTCCGGTCCAAGCGGACGGCGGTGCATCTCGTGACGGTCCTGGAGGACATGCCGGTGCAGGAGACCGCGGACGGCATCGACGAGCTGCGGGCCGCGCGGCTCCCGGTCGGCGGGGTGGTGGTCAACATGACCCGGAGGGCCGAGCTCGACGACGAGGAGCGCGACGCCGCGGTCTCGGGCGAGCTCGACCGGGACGCGGTCGCCGCGGACCTCGACTCGGTCGGCATCCGGCCCACGGAGCCACTGCTCGACGGGCTGCTGACCGAGGCCCGCGAGCACGCCGAGCGGCGGGAGCTCGAGGACGAGCAGCGCAAGCGGATCAGCGGGCTCGACGTACCCACCTACGAGCTGCCCCGGCTGCCCGACGGCATCGACCTCGGCGCGCTCTACGAGCTCGCGGCCGACCTGTGCCGGCAGGGCCTCGCATGACGCCGACGAGCCACGGTCGCGTCGGGCCGCTCGTCGCCCGCGACGACGGCACCCCCGCCCTGGACGTGGACGCCCTGCTCGGCGACCGCAAGATCGACATCATCGTCTGCTGCGGGTCCGGCGGCGTCGGCAAGACCACCACCTCGGCCGCCCTGGCGCTGCGGGCCGCCGAGCAGGGCCGCCACGTCGTGGTCCTCACGATCGACCCGGCCCGTCGGCTCGCGCAGTCCATGGGCATCGAGAAGCTCGACAACGTCCCGCGGCCGGTCCCCGGTGTCACCGGCGGCAACGGCGGGTCCCTCGACGCGATGATGCTGGACATGAAGCGCACCTTCGACGAGGTGGTCGAGAGCCAGGCCAGCCCGGAGAAGGCGGCCCAGATCCTGGCCAACCCGTTCTACGTCGCGCTGTCCAGCTCCTTCGCCGGGACGCAGGAGTACATGGCCATGGAGAAGCTCGGCCAGCTGCACGCCGACCGCAGACGGGGCTGGGACCTGATCGTGGTCGACACGCCGCCGTCGCGCTCGGCCCTGGACTTCCTGGACGCCCCCGAGCGGCTCTCGAGCTTCCTCGACGGCCGGTTCATCCGGCTGCTGCTCGCTCCGGCCCGGGGGCCCGCGAAGCTGATGACCGCCGGGCTCAGCGTGGTGACCAACGCGCTCACGAAGGTGCTCGGCACCCAGGTGCTGCGGGACATGCAGACCTTCGTCGCCGCGTTCGACACCCTCTTCGGCGGCTTCCGGCAGCGGGCCCAGAGGACCTACCAGCTGCTCCAGGCCGACGGTACGGCGTTCCTGGTGGTCGCCTCACCCGAGCCGGACGCGCTGCGCGAGGCGGCGTACTTCGTGGAGCGGCTCAACGAGGAGCGGATGCCGCTGGCGGGGCTGGTGGTCAACCGGGCCGGCCGGGCGCCGGGCGGGCGGCTCTCGGCGGAGCGGGCGCTGGCCGCGGCCGAGCGGCTGGAGGAGGAGCAGGCGCGCGCGGAGGGCAGGGACGGGCCCACCCCGGGGCTGCTGCGGCTGCACGCCGAGCGGAGCCGGATCGTGGCCCGCGAGTCCCGCCTGCGGGCGCGGTTCGCGGCGGCGCACCCGGACGTGCCGACGGCCGTCGTGCCGGCACTGTCCACGGACGTGCACGACCTCGACGGCCTTCGGACGGTCGGGGACCTTCTCTCCCAGAGGTCCTGACCGGGTCCCGGGTCGCGGCCCGGGGGTGGAGCACTACGCCTGAGGGCAGCTGCGAGACCTCAGGCCGGCACGAGCTCCGCCGTGGCGGCCGACACCGTGGCCGCGTGGTCGAGCATCGCCGTCTCGAGCAGACGACGCCACGAGGTGACGTTCGGGCGACGACGCAGCAGCGCACGACGCTCCCGCTCCGTCATCCCACCCCAGACGCCCCACTCGATCTGGTTGTCGAGCGCCTCGGCGAGGCACTCGGTGCGCACCGGGCACCCGGCGCACATCTGCTTGGCACGGTTCTGTGCGGCACCCCGTACGAACAGCTCGTCCGGTCGCGTCTGGTTGCACAGAGCCTTCACTGCCCAGTCTTCGTTCCACATCGGCCTTGTCCCTTCCGAGAAGGGCCCACCTCCCAGCGGGCCGTCCGAGTCAATCCCCGGGTAAAAAGGTAAAGACGCAGAACTGCGCGAAACAGACACAGAGGGAGCAACTTGCGGTAGTCCCTTCTGACTACAACGTTCAACCGAACAGCCCTCAAGGCGCCGCCGAACGCTCTCCCTGAGCGTTCGCGATGCAGATGTGACGAGCAAGGCCCACCCGGCCGGGTGGCCCCTAGTCATAAATGACTAGAAGGACATGGCCCCGGCCGCCACGCCGGGTGGTCCCCGGTGCGTGACAGCCGGTGCGGGGTGCGCTATCCGGGCCGCCCCCGACCGGTCACGTACCCTGAGGCCATGCCCTCGCGCCGTACCGACCGTCTTCGGCCTGCCAGCGTCGTGTCCCATCTGGGCGTGATGGTCGCCGTCGCTGCCGTCACGGGTGTGCTCGTGGCCGGCCTGGCGATCCCGTTCGCGGCGGTCACCGGACTGTCCACCCGCACCGTCGCGGACAGCATGGACAAGATCCCGGCCCAGCTGACCGCCGAGCCGCTGGCG
>DASTGV010000276.1:0-4282 GCA_035718765.1 Nocardioidaceae bacterium | reverse complement strand
CCCGCGACGGTGACGCCGGAGTCGCGCATCTCCTTGAGCCGGGCGGTGATCAGCTCGGCCCTGACCGGCTCGGAGTAGATCTCCTGCAGCCGGGCGGTGGCCCGTGGCCCCTCGAGCCCGGCGACCTCCGCGAGCAGGTCGCTCGGGTCGTCGTACCGGGTCCACAGCCCCTCGAGGTCGAGCACGCCGAGACCGCCGTGCTTGCCGAAGGCGACCGCGGTCTGCGGGGACATCACCGAGTCCATCGGCGCGGCCATGATCGGCAGCTCGAAGCGGTAGGCGTCGATCTGCCAGGCCACCGAGACCTCCTCGGGGTCCCGGGTGCGCCGCGAGGGCACGATGGCGAGGTCGTCGAACGAGTACGCGCGGCGTCCGCGCTTGGCGCGACCGATCTCGATGTCCATGCCCCGAGCCTATCGGGGCACGGACCCGCGCCGGCTCTCGGTCAGGACTGCACGGGCGCGTAGCGGACCAGCAGCACCCCGCTCTTCAACGGCCGGCTCTCCGTCAGCTGCAGCGGGACCGTCCCCGTGCCCTCGAAGAGCCGCTGGCCGGAGGCGACGGCGACCGGGTGGACGAGCAGGGCGAGCTCGTCGAGCAGGCCCTGGGCGATCAGCCAGCGCACCGTCGTGGCGGAGCCGGACATGGTGATGTCGCCGTCGGTCCGCTCCTTGAGCGCCCGCACCTGCTCGGCGACGGACGCGTCGTCGGGACCGGAGATGACGGTGGTGTTCGCCCAGTCGGGGTCGAAGGCGTCGTGCGAGAGGACGTACTTCTGCGTCCCGTTGATCACCGCACCGAAGTCCTGGTCACCCTGCGCCGGCCAGTACTGCGACCACTCGTCGTAGAGCCGGTGGCCCATCAAGATGGCCGCGGTGTTCGCCATGCCGGCGCCCACGATCTCGCCCATCTCGTCGTCGAAGTACGGGAAGTGCCACTGGTCCGGGCGCTCGACGACGCCGTCCATGGAGATGAAGAAGTTCGAGACGATCCTGGCCATGGCCTGCTCCTCGGGTCGGTAGGTGTCGTCACGGTAGACCCGGGCGCCCCCGGAAACTCATCGCCGCCGGGCCGCGGCCCGGCGACCCGTCACCTCGTGTGCGACACGCCGGTGACCCTGCCTACCAGCTGACGGGTCGGCGTCAGCGCGAGGAGTAGTTGGGCGCCTCGACGGTCATCTGGATGTCGTGCGGGTGGCTCTCCTTGAGGCCGGCCGAGGTGATCCGCACGAACTGGCCGCGCTCCTGCAGCTCGGGGACTGTGCGGGCGCCGACGTAGAACATCGACTGGTGCAGGCCGCCGACGAGCTGGTGGGCGACCGCCGACAGCGGACCGCGGTAGGCGACCTGGCCCTCGATGCCCTCGGGGACGATCTTGTCGTCGCTGGAGACGTCGGCCTGGAAGTAGCGGTCCTTGGAGAACGACTTCTTGCCGCGCGAGGCCATCGCCCCGATCGAGCCCATGCCGCGGTAGGTCTTGAACTGCTTGCCGTTGACGAAGATCAGGTCGCCGGGGCTCTCCTCGCAGCCGGCCAGCAGGGAGCCGATCATCACGGTGTCCGCGCCCGCGACGAGCGCCTTGGCGATGTCGCCGGAGTACTGGAGGCCGCCGTCGCCCACGACCGGCACGCCCGCCGGCTTGCAGGCCAGCGACGCCTCGTAGATCGCGGTCACCTGCGGCACCCCGACCCCGGCCACGACGCGGGTGGTGCAGATGGAGCCCGGGCCGACGCCGACCTTCACCCCGTCCACGCCGGCGTCGACGAGCGCCTGGGCGCCCGCGCGGGTGGCCACGTTGCCGCCGACCACCTGGACGTGCCGGGTCGCGGGGTCGCTCTTGAGCCGCCTGATCATGTCGAGCATCAGCCGGGCGTGGCCGTTGGCGACGTCCGGGACGAGCACGTCGACCCCGGCCTCGACCAGCGTCGTGGCCCGCTCCCACGCGTCACCGAAGTAGCCGATGGCCGCGGCGACCAGGAGCCGGCCGTCCGCGTCGTAGGAGGCGTGCGGGAACTGCTCGCTCTTCACGAAGTCCTTGACGGTGATCAGCCCGACCAGCCGGCCGTCGTCGTCGACGATCGGCAGCCGCTCGCGCTTGTGCTGGCGGAGCAGCCGGGTCGCCTCGTCGCGGTCGATGCCCTCGTGGCCGGTGATCAGCGGCATCGGCGTCATCACGTCGCCCACCAGCCGCGTGGCCCACTCCGCGACCGGGACGAACCGCAGGTCGCGGTTGGTGATGATGCCGAGCAGGTGGTTGTCCTCGTCGACGACCGGGAGGCCGGAGACGCGGTACTGGCCGCAGAGCTCGTCGAGCTCCTCGAGGGTCGCCTTCGGGTGGATGGTGACCGGGTTGGAGATCATCCCGGTCTGGGTCCGCTTCACGAGGTCGACCTGGTAGGCCTGGTCCTCGATCGACAGGTTGCGGTGCAGCACGCCGATGCCGCCCTGCCGGGCCATCGCGATCGCCATCCGCGACTCGGTGACGGTGTCCATGGCGCTCGAGACCAGCGGGATCCGCAGGTCGATCTCGCGGGTGAGGCGGCTGGTGGTGTCCACCTCGCTCGGGACGACGTCGGTCTCCCCGGGGAGCAGCAGCACGTCGTCGTAGGTGAGGCCGATGGGGGCGAACTTGTCGGGGACGCCGGAGGGGTTCAGGTCCATGGAGCCCTTCTCGGGAGCGGGGCGAGCGGGACCTCCAGTCTAGGCGTCACCCCCACGGGTCAGGCGGGTGCCTCTCCGGCCGGACACGCCGTCCCGACGCCGGCCTCCGGCGCGGCGTCGGGGCCCAGGTAGCGGGTCGGCACCGGGGTCGCGCCGTCCCGGTCCACCCACCAGGCCCGCGCGCCGCGCCGGACGCTGACGGCCTCGCGCAGCTCCACCCCGACGTAGTGCAGCCCGACCCCGTCCTCGCTGGCGTAGCCGGGCGGCAGCGTCCCGTCCGCGACGAGCCGCCGGTACGTCGTACGGCGGGGCTGGTCGTCGAGGTCGTCGTGCACGCCGTTGGAGTACGGCAGCAGGCCGAGACCGTCGGTGAACGGGTCGAGCGCGTCCCGGAAGGAGTCGGTCGGCCCGCCGCGGTGCCAGCAGAGGCTGCCCGCGCTCACGCCGGAGAGCACCACCCCGCTCTCCCAGCACTCGCGCATCACCGCGGCGAGGCCGTGCGCGCGCCAGACCGCCATCAGGTTCACCACGCTGCCGCCCTCGACGAGCAGCAGGTCCTGGGTCAGCAGGTGCCGGCGCACGTCGGGGACGCTCGGCTGCGGGAACAGGGTGAGGACCGAGAGGTCGACCTCGGGGAGGTCCGCGGCGAACCGCTCCCGCTGGGAGGCGACGGCGTTCTCGGCGTCGCCGAGGGCGGTGGGCAGGTAGCAGACACGGGGCCGGCCCCGCGGTGCGGTCAGCGAGACCGCGTGCTCGAGGAGCCGGACGTTGCCGAGCTCGTCGTCCGCGGTGCGCAGCATCCCGGAGAACGCGAAGACCTGGGGCGGTGGCACCCGGTCATCGTGCCCGGAGCACGGCGAGAGGTGGCGCCGGGGGCCCCGGGGGCGGAATCCCGGGACCCCCGACGGTCGGGAGGCCGGACCGGCTGACGGCAGGGGTCAGGCCGGCGTCGGCTGTCCCGCGGTGGCGTCCGGTCGCGCCGTTGCGGCCGGCAGCATGGTGAGCGGCTTGAGGCCGTCCACCCCGACGGTGACCACGACGGTGTCCCCGTCGAGCTTGATCCGGGCGCGCAGCCCGGAGGCGAAGGCCAGCGACATCAGCGCCGGGTTGTGGGTGCGGCTGCGCAGCACGATCTCGGCGGCGCCCTGGCCGCGGGCGAGCCGCGCCGCCCCGGAGAGCAGCTGGGTGCCGAGGCCCCGCCGCTGCCAGCCGTCCTCCACGAGCAGGGAGACCTCGGCGATGGCGTTCTCGCAGGTGCTGATCGACGCGATGCCGACGACCTCGTCGTCGACGGTGGCGACCAGCGCACCGTTGCCGGCGAGCAGCAGCCGGCGCGCGAACCGGTCGTCGATCCGGGTCAGCGGCGCGGCGTAGCGCCGGTAGATCGAGTCCGCCGAGCAGCGCCCGTGCATCCGGACCAGCGCGGCGGTGTCGTCGAAGGTCGCCACCCGGACCGCGGGCCGGGCCGCCGTCGACGGGGTGGCGGCGGCCGTCGGCTCGGCGTCCACCGGCTCGGGGGCGACCAGCTCGGCCGCGACCTCCGCGAACGCCACCGCCCGGGCGTGCTCGGTGGCCGTGAACGGAGCGGTACGGCGGAGCACCACCCGGTGCGGGCCGACCGA
>DASTGV010000275.1:0-2848 GCA_035718765.1 Nocardioidaceae bacterium | reverse complement strand
ACCGTCACGCCGAGCGACAGGCGAGGCCGGGCCACGAGCTGCCGCGCCCACGTGAAGTCGCGACGGATGCCCAGGACCGCCAGGCACAGCACCAGCGTCCACACGATGCGGTGGGCCAGGATCTCCCAGGCCCCGGCAGGTGCCAGGGCGTGGAAGTAGAGCGGGAACAGCCCCCACAGGGAGTAGGCACCGATGCCGTATGCCGTGCCCCGCCGGGTCTCGCGGTCAGCCGTGGTGACCGGGGCGCTCACGCGCCCACGGTCCAGGTGTCCTTGCCGTGCAGGAGGGCGGCGAGGTCGGCGTCGGTGGCCGGGCCGCCGGCGGAGGTGACCGCGCCCTCGACCTGGGCGCGGACGAGGTCGTCGTAGGTGGGCCGCTCCACGCTGCGGAAGATCCCCATCGGCACGTGCACCATCTCGGGGTCGTCGAGCCGGGAGATGGCGAACGCCGCGGACGGGTCGTCGGCACCGGCCCGGTGGGTGACCACCCGGGTCGGGTCGGCGTCGACCGCGGGGACGACCCGGAGCTCGCCCGCGTCGCCGCGGACCACGACGTGGTCGGGGCCGGAGCGCACCGGCTCGCCGTCGACGAGGTGGACGATGCGCGCCTCGGCCGAGGTGCGGTCCTTGAGCACGTCGAACGCGCCGTCGTTGAAGATCGGGCAGTTCTGGTAGATCTCCACCAGGGCCGACCCGCGGTGCTCGGCCGCCGCGCGCAGCGTCTCGGTCAGGTGCTTGCGGTCGGAGTCCATGGTGCGCGCGACGAACGTCGCCTCGGCGCCCAGGGCCAGCGAGACCGGGTTGAACGGGTTGTCCACGGACCCCACGGGCGTGGACTTGGTGACCTTGCCGACCTCGGAGGTCGGGGAGTACTGGCCCTTGGTCAGGCCGTAGATCCGGTTGTTGAACAGCAGGATCTTGAGGTTGACGTTGCGGCGCAGCGCGTGGATCAGGTGGTTTCCACCGATGGACAGCGCATCGCCGTCACCGGTGACCACCCACACCGACAGGTCGCCGCGCGCGGTCGCCAGACCGGTCGCGATCGCCGGCGCGCGGCCGTGGATCGAGTGCATCCCGAACGTGTCGAGGTAGTAGGGGAAGCGCGAGGAGCAGCCGATGCCGGAGACGAAGACGATGTTCTCCCGCTTCAGGCCCAGCTCGGGCAGGAAGCCCTGCACCGCCGCGAGGATCGCGTAGTCCCCGCAGCCGGGGCACCAGCGGACCTCCTGGTCGGAGGTGAACTCCTTCTTGGTCTGGGCGGCAGCGTCCTCCGGGAGGCGCGGCACCCCATGGGTGCCCGTACCCGGCATACCGAGGTCGATGGCGGTCATCGGTCGGATCCCTCCTCGATCTCGCTGACGGCCTTGTGGAGCACGTCGGCCAGATCCGTTGCGGTGAAAGGCAACCCGCGCACCTGGGTGTGGGACTGCACGTCGACGAGGTACTTGGCGCGCAGCAGCAGCGCGAGCTGGCCGAGGTTCATCTCCGGCACGATCACCCGCTTGTAGGACCGCAGCACCTCACCGGTGTTGGACGGGAACGGGTTGACGTGGCGCAGGTGCGCCCGGGCGACCGTGGCGCCGGTGTTGCGCACGAGCCGCGCCGCGGCGGCGATCGGGCCGTAGGTCGAGCCCCAGCCCAGGACGAGCACGTCGGCGTCGCCGGTGGGGTCGTCGACCTGCAGCGGCGGGATGCTCGAGGCGACCCCGTCCACCTTGGCCTGGCGCAACCGGACCATGTGGTCGTGGTTGTCGGGGTCGTAGGAGATCTCGCCGGTGACGTCCTTCTTCTCGATGCCGCCGATGCGGTGCTCGAGGCCGGCGGTGCCCGGGACGGCCCACGGGCGGGCCAGGGTCTCGGGGTCGCGCTGGTAGGGGTGGAACTTCGGGTTGCCCTGGGCGTCCACGGCGTTGGGCTCGGTCGCGAACTCCACGGTCAGGTCGGGCAGGTCGCCGACCTCCGGGATGCGCCACGGCTCGGAGCCGTTGGCCAGGTAGCCATCGGAGAGCAGGAACACCGGGGTGCGGTAGGTCGTGGCGATCCGCACCGCCTCCATCGCGGCGTCGAAGCAGTCGCCGGGGGACTGCGGCGCGATCACCGGCACCGGCGCCTCGCCGTTGCGGCCGAACATCGCCTGCAGCAGGTCGGCCTGCTCGGTCTTGGTCGGCAGGCCGGTCGACGGCCCGCCGCGCTGCACGTCGACGATGACCAGTGGCAGCTCCAGCGACACGGCCAGCCCGATCGTCTCAGCCTTGAGCGCGATGCCCGGGCCGGAGGTCGTGGTCACGCCCAGCGACCCGGCGAACGAGGCGCCCAGCGCCGCGCCGATGCCGGCGATCTCGTCCTCGGCCTGCATCGTCGTCACGCCGTAGCGCTTGAGGCTCGAGAGCGTGTGCAGGATGTCCGAGGCCGGCGTGATCGGGTAGGCGCCGAGCACCATCGGCAGGCCGGCACGGTGGGCCGCGGCGACCAGACCGTAGGCCAGAGCGGTGTTGCCGGTGATCTGGCGGTACGTGCCGGGCTGCAGCTTGGCCGGCGCGACCTCGTAGGTGACCGCGAACGCCTCGGTGGTCTCGCCGTAGGCATGACCTGCCCGGAAGGCGAGGATGTTGGCCTCGGCGATGTCGGGGCGCTTCGCGAACTTCTCGCGCAGGAACCGCTCGGTGCCCTCCGAGGGCCGGTGGAACATCCACGACAGGAGACCGAGCGCGAACATGTTCTTCGCCCGCTCGGCGTCCTTGCGGGCCAGCCCGCTGTCCTTGAGCGCCTCCAGGGTCAGCGTGGTCAGCGGCACCTTGTGCAGGTGGTAGCCGTCCAGCGAGCCGTCGCCGAGCGGGTCCGCCGCGTAA
>DASTGV010000274.1:0-6093 GCA_035718765.1 Nocardioidaceae bacterium | reverse complement strand
GTCGATCCCGAAGTGGTGGGCGATCTCGTGCACGACGGTGACCCGGACCTCGTGGACCACCTCGTCCTCGCTGCGGCACATGGCCAGCGTCGGGTTCCGGAAGACCGTGATCCGGTCCGGCAGCGTCATCGTGTAGCCCGGGCCGCGCTCGGTCAGCGGCGTCCCGACGTACAGGCCGAGCAGGTCCGGGTCCCCGGCCGGCGGGTCGTCCTCGACGAGCACCACGCAGTTGTCCACGAGGGCCGCGAGCTCCTCCGGAACGTCGTCCAGGGCGGCCGTGACCAGCTCCTCGAACCGCGCCCGTGACATCTCGATCACGGGTCCAGTGTGCCGGGCGCGGTGATTTGGTGGCCCCCGTCGCGGACCCTATGCTCGTGCCGCCGCCTCCTCGGCGGCCTCGGTGGCCGGCCCCCATCGTCTAGCGGCCTAGGACCCCGCCCTTTCACGGCGGTAGCACGGGTTCGAATCCCGTTGGGGGTGCCCCGCTCGTCCCTGACCTTTTGTCGCATTTGGCAGCGAACGTCACGGATGCTCCTTTACATTCTCCTCGTCTCGTTCCGCGGGGGAGCACCTGACGCTCGTCCTCCTCTGCGCGGGCGAGGTGCCGCCGACCTCGCGTCGGTCGCCCCCTGTCGCACCGACCAGAGGAACAACTCTCGTGTCCCACCACTCCCGCCCGCGTGCCCTTCGGGCCCTGAGCGCCGGCGTGCTCGCCGCGCTCACACTCGGCCTCACCGCCGGTGTCCCGTCGGCTGCGTCGGCCGCCACGTTCTCCGGAACCTACGAGAACTCGGCGCCGATCACGATCGTCGACAACGACTCCGCGAACCCGTACCCCGCGGCCATCAGCGTCCCCGCAGGCGGCCCGGTCACCAGCATCGGTGACGTCTCCGTGACCCTGCACGGCCTGACCCACTCCTTCGTGGGCGACCTCATGGTCGAGCTGGTCAGCCCGTCGGGCACCAGCGTCTACCCGATGTGCTTCCAGCAGGTCGGAGGCAAGGACGAGGTCAGCAACGCCGACGTGACGTTCTCGACCGACGGCAGCGGGGAGCCCGAGTGCGACCTCGACGATCTCGACCTCGTCGACCTGGCTCTCGAGGACCCGGCCGGCGAGTGGGACCTGTACGTCGACGACACCGAGGTAGCGGACGACGGGCAGATCGCGGGCGGATGGTCGCTGTCGTTCAACCAGTCGGCGGCACCGGTCGTGACCACCGACCCGCAGGACGTCACGACCGCCGTCGGCCGGACCGCGACGTTCACCGCCGACGCGAGCGGGGCACCGAAGCCCGCAGTCCAGTGGCAGGTGAGCACCGACGGCGGCACGACGTGGGACGACATCGCCGGCGCCGACGGCCGCACCTACCGCTTCATCACCCAGCAGGGCGATGACGGGCACCGCTTCCGTGCACAGTTCTTCGGGCCGACGGGCACCGTCGACTCCAAGCCGGCGACGCTGGGGATCTACAACGGCACCTCTGCACCCAGGAACCTCACGGCCGTCCAGACGTCCGAGCGGACGACGAGGGTCAGCTGGACGGAGCCCGCCGACCGTGGCGCAAGCGTCGTCATGGGCTACCGGGTGAGCGCCACGAACGGGGTGAGCACCGTCGGGCAGACCGTCAACTACGCCCAGACCGCGGTCGACCTGGACCTCGCGCCGAACGCGACCTACACGATCTCCGTGGTGACCCAGTACGACGGGACCTGGGGCCAGGGCGAGAGCCCGGCCGCCACCACGACCGTGTCACCCCGGACCTACCCCACCATCACCATCCCCAAGACCAGCCTGACCGCCGGCGACTCGTTCGTCATCAAGGGCTCCGCGCTTCCCCACGAGACGGTCAAGATCCAGAAGTCCGTCAACGCCGGCAGCTGGGTGGACGTGCTCACCACGACCGCGGACGCGGCCGGGTCGATCCTGGTCACGACCAAGGCGGACTTCAACGCGTCGTACCACGTCCGCACCCTGACGGACCTGTACAGCGGGCCCGCCAACGTGAAGGTCAAGGCGAAGACGTCGATGGCCGCCAAGCGACTGTCCCCCCGGAGGTACACGCTCTCCGGCACTGTCGCGCCGGCGAAGGCGGGCACGCCGGTGAAGGTCTACTACCGGAAGTCGAGCGGCGCGTACGCCTACCTCGGCTCCTCCCGCACCGGCTCGACCGGCAAGTGGGCGTACACGCGGAGGTACCCCGCCTCGAAGACGATGGTCTTCAAGGCTTCGCTGCCGGCCAGCTCCTTCAACGCCGCGAACTACCGGCTGCTCACGGTCCGCGTGCACTAGCCAGGAACCGTCCCCGCGGACGGTCCGGTCCCGCCGTGGACCGGGCCGTCCGCGGCGGGACCGGGCCGATTGGGAGAGACGGCGGTGGATGGGTTAGCCTTTCTTCCGCTCGCCCAGCGAGCACCACACGAGGCCCCGTAGCGCAGTTGGTTAGCGCGCCGCCCTGTCACGGCGGAGGCCGCGGGTTCGAGTCCCGTCGGGGTCGCCACACCTCAGCGACATCGCCCCGGACGTCACGTCCGGGGCGGTCGTGCTTAACTCGGCCCGAGTAGTCCGTGACGTTCTGGCTGTCTCCGGCGCGGATTTCAGCCATTTCGTCACGGACTACCCGGGCGGGGTGGCACAGCACACATCCCTGAGTGGAATGTTGAAGCATCAACTCTTGGTTGAGTGACCATGACCGAACTGACGCTGTCCCCCGAGGCCCAGGACCTGCTCTTCCGCGAGGCGCGCACCGCCAACGCCTTCACCGACGAGCCGGTGACCGAGGCGCAGGTCGCCGCGATCTACGACCTGGTGAAGTACGCCCCGACCGCGATGAACACCCAGCCGCTGCGGATCCTGCTGGTCCGCGACGGTGAGCCGCGGGAGCGGCTGCTCAAGCACATGGCCGACGGCAACCGCGACAAGACCGCGAACGCCCCGCTGGTCGCGGTGCTGGCCGCCGACACCGACTTCCACGACCACCTGCACAAGACGTTCCCGCACTTCGCGGGCGCCCGGGACGCGTTCGCCGACGACGCGGCCCGCGAGCAGGCCGCGAGGTTCAACGCCACCCTGCAGATCGGCTACTTCCTGCTCGGCGTCCGCGCCGCGGGGCTCGCGGCCGGCCCGATGGGCGGCTTCGACGCCGAGGGGCTCGACCGGGAGTTCTTCGAGGGCCGCAACCTGAAGAGCCTGCTGGTCGTGAACATCGGCAAGCCCGCCGAGAACGCATGGTTCGACCGGCTCCCCCGCCTCGACCACACCGACGTCTTCATCTGAGCCGCCGGACCCTGGGGCGGCTACAGCCGCCTCAGGGTCTACCCATCCGGAGCGTGACGATCTGGAACGGGGTCAGCGTGAACGCGACCCGGTTGCCGTCGACCGCGAGCGGGGCCAGGCCGGCGGCCACCTCGTCGTCCTGCTCGTGCAGGTCGGTGACCCGCACGTCCGCGAGGTCGAAGCCGGTCTCGAGCACGACGTTGCCCCGGCCGCCGTAAGGCTCGTAGACGCGCACCACCACGTCGCCGCTGCGGTCCTCCGCGAGCTTGACCGCCTCGACCAGGGCGGGCCCCTCGAGCACGCGTACGACGGGCGCGACCTCGTCGACGCCGGCTCCGTCGACCCGCCGCGGTGGCAGGCTGAAGGCGTACCCCTGCTCGACGGCCGCGGGCACGTCCGCGCCGGCGACCAGGCCGTAGCGGAAGATGTGCCGGCCGCGGTCGGTGTCCGGGTCCGGGAAGCGCGGGCTGCGGGCCAGCGTGAGCCGCACCGTCGTGGGGCTCGGCCCCCGGCGCTCGCCCGAGGTGGAGCGCGTGACGTCGTGCCCGTAGGTCGTCGAGCTCACCAGCGCGGCGCCGTACCCGGGCTCACCGACGTGCAGCCACCGGTGCGCGAACGCCTCGAACTGTGCGGCGTCCCAGCCGGTGTTCGCGTGGGTCGGCCGGTGCACGTGCCCGTAGCCGATCTCCGCCGTCGAGCGCTCCGCGTGCAGCGCCAGCGGGAACGCCACCTTCAGCATCGTCTCGTCGTGCTGCCAGTCCACCGTGGTCTCGAAGTCCACCCGACGGCTGCCCGGCTCCAGCCGGACGGTCTGCTCGAAGGTCGACCCGCCCTCCTTGCGTACGACGGACAGGGTGCCCTCGTGCACCGACACCGCGGCCGCACCGTCCAGGGAGGTGACCCGGCGGGTCGCGTACGCCTCGACGTCCCACGCGTCGAAGCGGTTCGGGGTGTCCGGGTGCAGCTGCAGCAGGTTCGCGGGACCGGCCAGCAGCTCCCGCCCTGCGGCCAGGTCGAGAACCGAGGTGACCAGCCCCTCCGGCGAGACCGTCACCCGCAGCAGCCCGTTGTCGAGCGTGGTGCCGGCCGCCGACGTCTCGACCGCGACCGGGTCGCCGGGGCCGGCGGCCGGCGCGGCGCCGAGGGCCGGGACCCCGGCCACGGGGAAGGGTGAGGCGTTGAAGGAGAGCGACGACGAGCCCGTCCCGGCCAGCGCGGCCTGGGCGGCGCCGATGAGCGACTCCAGCGAGGACCCGAGCGCCGCATAGGTCTCGCGGGCCTCGCGGTGCACCCACGCGATCGAGCTGCCCGGCAGGATGTCGTGGAACTGGTGCAGCAGGGTCGTGCGCCAGAGCCGCTCGAGCTCGTCGTACGGGTAGTCCGCGCCGGTGCGCAGGGTCGCGAGCGTGCACCACAGCTCCGCCTCGCGCAGCAGGTGCTCGGTGCGGCGGTTGCCCTGCTTCATCGCGATCTGCGCGGTGTACACGCCGCGGTGGTACTCCAGGTACATCTCGCCGGCCCAGACCGGTGCCTCGGCGTACTCCTCCTCGGCGCCCGCGAAGAACTCCGCCGGCGACTCCAGCACCAGCCGCGGCATGCCCTCCAGGTCGGCGAACCGGTGCGCCCGCTCGACCATCTCGCGGGTGGGCCCGCCGCCGCCGTCGCCGTACCCGTAGAGCAGCAGCGACCTGGTGGCCGGGCCCGCGTCCCGGAAGTTGGCCACGCCGTGCGCGAGCTCGGCCGCGGTGACCTCGGCGTTGTAGGTGTCGGTCGGCGGGAAGTGCGTGAAGACCCGGGTGCCGTCGATGCCCTCCCACCAGAAGGTGTGGTGCGGGAAGTCGTTGGTCTGGTTCCACGACATCTTCTGGCTGAGGAACCAGCGCTTGCCGGCCAGCCGCGCGATCTGGGGCAGCGAGCCGGTGTAGCCGAACGAGTCCGGCAGCCACACCTCCTCGGTCTCGACGCCGAGCTCCTCACGGAGGTAGCGGGTGCCGTGCACGAGCTGGCGGACCATCGACTCACCGGAGGGCAGGTTGGTGTCGGACTCGACCCACATGCCGCCGACGGGCACGAACGTGCCGGCGCGTACGGCGTCCCGGATCCGGTCGAACAGACCGGGCTGGTGCTCCTGGACCCAGGCGTACTGCTGTGCGGACGAGCAGGCGAAGCGCAGGTCCGGGTGCTCCTCGGCGAGGGCCACGACGTTGGCGAACGTGCGCGAGCACTTGCGCACGGTCTCGCGCAGCGGCCAGAGCCAGGCCGAGTCGATGTGCGCGTGACCGACGGCCGAGACCCGGTGCGCGCTCGCGCCGGCGGGGTCGGAGAGGACCTCCGCCAGCCGGACGCGGGCGTCGGCCGCACCGCCGGCGATGTCGTTGGTGTCCAGGTGGTCCGCCATGTCCAGCAGGGCGGTCAGCACCCGGGCCTTGCGCGGGTCGCCGTCGAGCATCGTGGTGACCGTGCCCAGCAGGACGTCGACGTCGTGGCCGAGCGCGCGCACCTCCGTCTCGACCACCACGAGGTCGGCCTGCCGCAGCACGTAGAGCGGTTCCCGCGGCGCCGTCAGCACGTCGCCGAGCGGGGTGCGCGGGAAGCCGGCGGTGAGCACGGTGGGGTTCGCGGCGGCCTCGACGTAGACGTCGACGGTGTCCCTCGCCACCGGCAGGTAGGTGTTTCGGGGCGCGAGCCCCTTCAGCACCCGCCCCGTCGCGTCGTACGCGAGGCCCTCGGCCTGGAAGCCGGGGTGCGCGGCGGTGAAGCCGAGGTCGACGTGCAGCTCCAGGGTCCGCCCGCGCAGCGGCGGCGGTACCTCGCCGACC
>DASTGV010000273.1:0-3849 GCA_035718765.1 Nocardioidaceae bacterium | reverse complement strand
GCCAGGCCCAGCGACGGCGAGACCTGCGGACCCACCACGCGCCGGCGCAGCCGCAGGACAAGGCCGTGCCCGACGAGGGACACCGCCTCGGCCGGCCCGGACCGGCTCCCCCGGCCCTCCTCGGCCGCCAGCAGCACGTCGAGCATCTCCTCCGCCCGCTCGGCGCGGTAGGAGCGGGGGTAGGAGAGCAGCAGAAGGCGGTAGCGACGCTCGGGGCTCATCGCACCGCCCCCGCGAAGGGGCGGGCCATGGCACGTCCGCGAAGCCGGGCGCGCGCCTTCCTCGTCAAGGCGGCCATCCGGTCCACCTCCGCCGCCAGGGCTTGTTCTCCGTCACAGGTGACGCGGTAGGTCCGGCGCAGGCGTCCGCGCACCACGTCCTCGGACTCCACCTCGACGAGCCCCTCGTCGGTGAGCCGGTCGAGCGCGGCATACAGCGTGCCCACCCGGAGCCGGACCCGCCCACCGGAGACGGTCTCGACCTCGGCGATCAGCGCGTAGCCGTGCAGCGGCTTGGGCATCAGAGCTGTGAGGATCAGGAACGTCGGCTGCTGCATCGGTTTGGTCATGTCAGATGAATACTCCGTTCATCTGAGTAATGGCGCAGCGACACGCCCGGTTCCGAGGACTCGGCATACTTCGCCGGGTGCGACGCGAGCTGCTGACCCGGTGGGGGCGTGACCTGGACCCCGCACGCGTGCTGCCGGAGTACCCGCGTCCCCAGCTGGTCCGCGACTCCTACCTGAACCTCAACGGCTGGTGGGACTACGCGATCAGCCCGGCCGCTGCCCCCGCGCCGGAGCGGTACGACGGGCGCATCCTCGTCCCCTTCTCCCCCGAGGCGCCCCTGTCCGGCGTCGGCCGGCAGCTGCTCCCCGACCAGCGGCTGACCTACCGCCGCACGGTCGAGGTGCCCACCGGCTTCGTCCCCGCCGGCGGCCGGCTGCTGCTCCACTTCGGGGCGGTCGACCAGACCTGCACGGTGCGGGTCGACGGGGTCGAGGTCGGCGCGAACGTGGGCGGCTACCTGCCCTTCACCTGCGACGTGACCGACGCGCTGCGCTCCGGCCGGGGCGAGCTCGTGGTGGAGGTGCGGGACCTCTCCGACGGCCACCAGCACGCGTCCGGCAAGCAGCGGCTGCGCCGCGGCGGCATCTGGTACACCGCGCAGTCCGGCATCTGGCAGACGGTCTGGCTCGAGGCCGTCCCGCCCGTGTACGTCGACCGGCTGACCCTCGTGCCGCACCTCGAGGAGGCGACCGTCGAGGTGACGGTGCACAGCGGCACGGACGCGGGGGCGCGCGTCCGCGTCGGCGGCTCGACCACGACGGTTCCCACCAACACCCCGACCCGCGTCCCGCTGGACGACCCGCGCCCGTGGACCCCGGAGGACCCGCACCTGCACGACATCGAGGTGGCCCTCGGTGAGGACCGGGTCACGTCCTACGTGGCGATGCGGTCCTTCGGCGTCGGGCCGGACGAGCACGGCGTGCCGCGGCTGCTGCTCAACGGGGCGCCGTACCTGCACGTCGGCGTGCTCGACCAGGGGTACTGGCCCGACGGCCTGCTCACCGCCCCCTCCGACGAGGCGCTGGTGCACGACATCGCGACCATGAAGCGGCTCGGGTTCACCGTGCTGCGCAAGCACCTCAAGGTCGAGCCGCTGCGGTGGTACGCCCACTGCGACCGGCTCGGGGTGCTGGTGTGGCAGGACCTGGTCAACGGCGGCGGCCGCTACCGGACCGCGGCGGTGACCTGGCCGGGGCGCTACCCGGTCCGGCTCGGCGACACCGCGCGGCGCGACTGGATGGGCCGCGGCGACGAGGACGGCAAGGCCGTGTTCCGCGCCGAGCTGCGGCGCACGGTCGAGCACCTGCGCAACGTGGCCTCGCTGGCGGTGTGGGTCCCGTTCAACGAGGGCTGGGGCCAGTTCGACGCGCGGGCGGTCGCCGAGGAGGTGCGCGCGCTCGACCCGACCCGGGTGGTCGACCACGCGAGCGGCTGGCACGACCAGGGCGGCGGCGACCTGGTCAGCCGGCACGTCTACGGACGACGGTTCCGGGTGCCGCGCCGGCGGGGCCGGCGGGCGCTGGTGCTGTCGGAGTACGGCGGCCACAGCCTGCGCGTCGCGGGGCACGTCTGGGACGACGCGAAGGACTTCGGCTACGGCCGCGAGCGCAGCGCCGACGACCTGGCCGCGGGGTTCGCCGCGCTGCACGCGGACCTGGCGGCCCGGGTGCCCGAGGGGCTCAGCGGCACCGTCTACACCCAGCTGAGCGACGTCGAGGACGAGCTCAACGGCCTGCTGACCTACGACCGCGAGGTGCTCAAGGTCGACGAGGACGTGGTGCGCTTGGCTCTCGACGCCCTCCGGGGGCGTGGCTAGCGTGGTGGGGGAACGAAGGGACCTCACATGTCACGTGCTCTCGTCCGCCGGCCGTTCCTCCTCCTGCTCCTGTCCGGGTTCCTGCTGGGCCTGCTCACGCCCGGCGTGGGCGCCGCGCAGCGGGCCCGGGCCCACATCGACCTGCCCGCCGGCTTCCAGCCCGAGGGCATCGCGATCAACACGGCGCTCGGCACGCGCGCCCGGTTCGCGTACCTCGGGTCCCTGGCCGACGGGGACATCTACCGGGCGAACCTGCTGACCGGCACCGGCCGGGTGATCAGCCAGGGTCCCGGCACCCCGTCGGTCGGGCTGAAGATCGACCCGCGGGGCCGGATCTTCGTGTCCGGGGCAGGAGCCGGCAACGCCCGGGTGGTGGACCGGCGCACCGGCGCCGTGCTCGCCCGCTACCGGTTCGCCGGGACGCCGACGTTCATCAACGACGTCGTGCTCGCCGGGCGCACCGTGTGGTTCACCGACTCGATGCGGGCCCGCCTCTACGGGCTCCCGCTGGGCCGCAACGGGCGGCTGCCGAAGGGCTCGGCGGTCATCCGGCTGCCGCTGCGCGGTGAGTGGCGGCAGGTGCCGAACGACTTCAACGCGAACGGCATCGAGCGCACCCCGGACGGCACCGCCCTGCTGGTCGTCCAGACCGCGACCGGCTTCCTGTTCCGGGTCAACCCGCGCACCGGCTTCGCCCGCCGCGTGGCCCTCGGCCGGACCCTGCTGAGCAACGGCGACGGCATGCTCCGCGACGGACGCACCCTGTACGTCGTCCAGAACCAGCAGAACCGGATCGCGGTGCTGAGGCTGAACCAGAAGGGCACGACCGGCAGGCTGGTGCGGACGATCCGCTCCACGGACTTCGACGTGCCCACCACCATCGCCCGGCGCGGCGGGTCGCTCTACCTCCCGAGCGCCCGGTTCAGCACCACCCCGACCCCGACGACGCCCTACTGGGTCACCCGGGTCCCGCGCTCGGGCGCTCAGCCCGCCGCGCGGTAGAGGCCGTCGAGCCGGGCGGCCTCAGCGTCGGTGAGCCGCAGGGCGGCCGCCGCGACGTTCTCCTCCAGGTGCGCGGGCGTGCCGGTGCCCGGGATCGCGAGCACGTGCGGGCCCTGGTGCAGCGTCCACGCCAGCCGCACCTGGGCCGGGCTGGCGCCGTGCGCCTCGGCCACCGCCCGCACCTCCGGGTGCTCCGGCCCCGACGCCCCCCGCTCCCGGCCGGCCCCGGCGATGGCGAAGAACGGCACGAACGCGATGCCCCGCTCCCCGCACGCACGCAGCACGTCGTCCTCGCCCGGCTTGCGGGAGTCCAGCGCGTACCGGTTCTGCACCTCGACCACCGGCGTCAGCGCCAGCGCCTCGTCGAGCTGGGCGACGCCGACGTTGGAGAGCCCCACGTGACGCAGCAGGCCCGCCTCGCGCAGCTCGAGCAGCGCCCCGACGTGGTCGGTGACGGGGCCC
>DASTGV010000272.1:0-14431 GCA_035718765.1 Nocardioidaceae bacterium | reverse complement strand
CCCGTCCCGGCGGCGTCGGTCACCTGCACGAACGCGCCGCCGACGGCGCGGGCGAGGTCCTCGTCGATCTGGTCGGGCACGGTGCCCCGCACGTCGTAGGCCTTGAACACGGCGGTGAGTGCGTCTGCGGTGGCGGACATGGTCCGAACCCTAGGACATCTCGCCTCGGCCGGGGTCAGGACTCCGGACTGGGCAGCACCCGCAGGTGGCCGCGGCGGCCGACCTCGCGGGCACCGTCGGGGGCGGTGCCGATGAGCCGGGTGTGCTCAGCGGGCGGAACCGGCCGGGCCGCCTCGCGCACCGCGTCGGCCAGCGCGAGCAGGTCGTCGGTGGACGGGCCGAACGCGTCCGGGTCGGGCGCGAGCCGGAGCACCTCCCAGCCGCGGGGAGCGCTGAGCCGCTCGCTGTGCGCGTCGCAGAGGTCGTAGGCGTGCGGCTCGGCGTAGGTGGCCAGCGGGCCGAGCACGGCCGTCTGGTCGGAGTACACGTAGGTCAAGGTGGCCACCGCGGCCCGCGCGCAGGCGGTTCGAGAGCAACGGCGGGCAGGACTCACGGGGCAGACGGTACCGGCTGGGAGGCACCGCCACGACTAGGCTCGCGGACGTGAGCCACCCCGTCCCTCCGACCCGCGTCCCGACGGGTGCCCGGCCCCCACGACGGCGGGACCGGCGCGGCCGCGGGATGCGCGGGCCGGCCCTGCTGGCCGGCCCCCTCGCGCCGCACGGCGTGCCCGCCGCCAAGACCCCGAAGGCGGCGTTCGACGCGATCGTGGTCGCCGTGCTCGAGGACCTCGAGAGCCGCTGGCACGCCGAGCTCGGGCTGGTGGAGTTCGCGGTCGAGGAGACCCCGCTGGTGCCGGACGACTGGGACGCCGACACCGTGCCGCTGGCCTCGCTGGTGCGCGGCACGGGCGGCGCACCGACCCGGCTGGTGCTGTTCCGGCGGCCGATCGAGCTGCGCTCGGAGACCCGCGCGGACCTGGAGGCGATGGTGCTGACCGTGCTCGTGGAGCAGGTCTCCGAGCTGCTCGGCCGTCCCCCGGAGGAGATCGACCCGCGCTACGACGCGGGCGACGAGGACTGACCGGCGCGGCTCAGCCTGGATCCAGGCTCAGCGCAGCCCGGGGTGCACCCGGGGCCGCTCGACCCGCAGCGGCAGGGCGGTCAGCGGCACCGACGCGGCCCCGCCGCCGGCGAAGGTGACCGCACCGTGCAGGGTGCCGCCGCCGTTCCCGCGGGACGCCGGCTCGACCACGACGTAGGCCGCACCCTTCTTGGGGGACCAGGTCGCGGTGGCGGTGGCCTTCACCGTGAGCGTCGTGCCGTCGACCTTCGAGCCGGTCGCGTCGTACGCCGTCACGGTGGCCTTCGCGGCGACCGCTCCCGCGGTGAGCTGGACGGTGGGGTCCGCACCCTTGACCACGGGCGCGGCCGCCGGACCGACGAGGGGCGCGACCGGCGTCGCGTAGGAGTGGTCGTCGCCGGCGACGCTGCGCACCGAGGCGACGACGGGCACCCGCGAGCGAAGCCGGAGCGCGAGCGGCTCCTTCTTCGGCAGCACCTTCGAGAGGTCGACGCTCTCCACGGTGCCCGGCGCCACGGTGACGGCGTCGAGGCCGGTCGGGGCGAACGAGCCCGTCTTGCCGGCCAACCGCACGTCGACGACGGCCTCGAGGTCGGAGGGGTTCGCCACCAGCAGGGTCGAGCCGTCGGTCGTGGCCGGCAGCCCCGCGAGCCGCAGCGTGCGGCTCGGCACGTCCGTGCCGCTGAGCCACTCCTGGCCCTGGGAGGCGGACGGCCGCGGGGAGTACCGGTCGTCGACGGACGCGACGACCCGTCCGCGGCTGGTGCTCACCTGCAGCGCCAGCTCGTCGGTCTGCGGCGCGATCTCGGACAGCGCGACCCGCTTCACGCTGTGCGGCGCCAGGGTGATGCCGTCCGTGGCCACGGTGTCGACGGGCCCGTCCGGACCGAGGACGTGGAGGTCGAGGACCGCCGGTCCCGGGTCGACGTTGGCGAGCACCAGGGTCGAGGAGTGGTCGAGGCCGGCCCCGGCGCCGGTGAACCACCACTGGGAGCGGGGGGCCGGGCAGGAGTCCACCGCGAGCGTGCGGCCGCGCTCGGTGTCGGTGCGGAAGCCGAACAGGCCGGCCGCGGCGCCGCCGGTGGCCTCCACCGCGGGCCCGCCGTCCGGGCGCACGTCCACCACCGAGCCACGTCGTACGTCGACCGGGCGGCCGTCGGAGGTCACCGGCCCCTGGGTCACCGACCCGCCGCTGGGCGGCCGCACGTCGGCCGGGGCGGGGGCCAGCCCCAGCGCGACCGACGAGCCGGTGCCCCGGGCGGCCGTGGCGTCCGGGCAGGCGAAGGTCGTGTGGTTCACGAGCGCACCGGTGGTCGCCGCGCCGACCGTGGCGGTGCCGGTGCCGCCGGACAGGGCGGTCAGCCCCGCGCCGACGAGGGCGAGCAGCACCAGGACAGCCGGGACGACCGCCGCTCGGGTGACGCGCAGGGTCGGTCGCGGGCGGCGCTCGGCGACGCGGCGGCGGGAGCCCGGCTCACGGGCGGCGGCGTTCATCGGACCACCTTCCGGGTCGGCGCCGCGAGCACCGCGACCACCACGACCGCGATCCCCTGCAGGGCCAGCAGCCACGGCCGCAGCGGGTCACCGTCGCGGACCAGCGCGGTGCCGGTCGGGGTCGCCTCGACCTGCCACGCGCGGGCACCGCGCTCGGTGGCGCTGCCGGTGGTGACGCCGGAGACGCTGTCGAGGTTGCCCACCAGCGAGATGTCGGCAGGCGCCGGCGCGTAGACGTAGGACACGCCGAAGCGGCTGAGCGCGGCCACGTCCGCCGGCTCGGGTGCCGAGGCGAGGTTCTCGACCACCCGGGTCAGCGGCGCCTGCTCGTCGCTCGACGGCAGCACCGCGTCGTCCCCGATCCGGGCCCCGGGTCCGCGCAGCAGCACGTAGGAGAAGCCGTGCGCCCGCGAGCCGCGGATCTCCAGGATGCCGTGGTCGGGGTCGTCCGCGGCGGCGTCGGTCATATACGTCGGGACGTCGGTCGCCCTCCCCCGGTCCAGCGGGCCGTCGCTGCCGGACCAGACCCACCACAGCGCGGACACGACCGGCGACAGGGCGGCCAGGGCCACCACGAGCAGCCCGACCGGCTGGCGCCAGCCGAAGTTCGCGCCCGCCAGCCGCCGGCGGATGCCGGTGCCGGCCAGGGCCGCGGCCGTGACCGCGGCACCCTGGGCCACGACCAGCGGGAAGCCGAGCCACAGCGGCTGGGCCGTCGGCGACGTCGCGGTCGCGTAGGTGCCGATCGCGAGCACCGCCGTCACCAGCAGCGCCGCGGCCAGCACGGTCCAGGCACGCAGCACGCCGGTCCGGGTGTCGGGCCGGGCCAGCGCGACGAGCGCGGCCAGCAGCACGCCGGCCGTCATCCAGGCGGGGGCGCCGTCGCCGACCCGCCCGGCCAGGGTGTCCCAGAACCCGGGGACGTGGGTCAGCCGGGGCAGCGGCAGGCCGGCCTCGAACAGCCACGAGGCGGCCCCTTGGTGGGTCCAGGTGGCCACCGACCACGGCAGCAGCAGCACGAGCGTCGCCACGAGCGGGGTCGCGACCGCGGCGCCGAGACCGCGGTCGCCCGCGCGGAGGCCCACCGCCAGCGCGACGGCGCCGACCACCAGGGCGAGCAGCCAGGCGGCGGGCACGAAGGCGACGAGCAGCGCGAGCCACAGGCTGGTGCGCCAGGCGGCCCGGCGTCGCCGGTCCTGGTCGTGCCCGGGGCCCAGGAACAGTGCCGCGTGCGCGAGCCAGGGCAGCACGAGGGTGCCGACGACCGTGCCGAGCCGGCCCTGCTGGACGGCGCCCGAGACGACCGGCAGCACGCCGTACGCCACCGCCCCCCAGAGGCTCATCGGGAGGGAGGAGGTGACCCGGTGCAGGAAGCGGTAGGCCCCGGCCGCGGCCAGCGGCACCGCCATCAGGAACAGCAGGTCGGAGAGCAGCCAGGCCTTGCCGAGCAGCACGCTGCCCGCCATCGCGAGCGGCAGGACGTACGGCGGAGCGGGCGACGTCGAGCCGGTGCCGAGCGCGTGCACCGGCTCCAGGTGCAGCCGCCACCAGTCGAACGCGCTCGCCGGCGCGGGCAGCAGGGCGCCACCGGTCAGGGTGCCCGCGCCGTAGAGGCCGCGCGCGGCCACCAGCGCCAGCACCAGCAGCACCGTGAACAGCCAGCACACCGGGCTGGTGACCAGCCGGGCCAGCAGGCCGGTGTCCTCGGGGAGGTTCTGCGCCTCGTCGGGGACCGGACCGGTCTCGGTGGCGGCCGCCCGGGCCCGGCGTGCGGCGCTGACGTCGCCGGCCTGGCTGACCAGGGCGGAGGCGACGTCGCTGACGAAGTCGAGACCGTGCCGGTAGGGGACCCACGCCGGCGCGAGCAGGTGCCGGACGTCGCGGGGCGCGTGCGTCGCGGTGCGGCGGCGCCAGAGCCGGCCGCCGACGACCCGCCACGGCCGCGCGTAGGTCGCGGCGAGGGCGACCAGCTCGTCCGCGGCCTCGCCGGGCGCGCGGACCAGCAGGAGCCCGAACGCGCGCAGCAGGCTGCCGAGGAAGAGCCGGACCACCATGAACGGCAGCGCCCAGGCGGAGCCGTTGGTGAGCAGGGTGTGCAGCGCCGCGGCACGCTCGCCGCGGCGGTGGCTGGAGGGACCCGCCGGGTGGGGTCTGACGCCCCGGTGGGCGGCCTCCACGTGGAACAGGACCGCGTCGGGGACGACCATGGTGCGGTAGCCGGCCCGCGCGGCCCGCCAGCCGAGGTCGATGTCGTTGCCGAAGAACGGGAGCCGCCGGTCGAAGCCGAGCCGCTCGAGCACGTGGCGTCGCACCAGCATGCCGGCGGTGTTCACCGCGAGGACGTCGCGGATCCGGTCGTGCTGTCCCTGGTCGTACTCGCCGCGCTCGAGGCCGGTCTCGCGGCGCCCGGTGCCGCTGATCGTGACGCCCACCTCGAGCAGCCGGCGCAGCGAGGGCCACTCACGGAGCTTGGGCCCGAGGATGTCGGCCGTGGGGGTGGTGGCCGCGACGGCGAGCAGCTGCTCGAGGGCGTCGGGCTGCGGCGCGCTGTCGTCGTGCAGCAGCCAGACCCACTCGTCGAGCCCGGCCGCCTCCGGGAGGGTGGCCAGCGCGGTGGCGACCGCGTCGCCGTAGGAGGAGGTGGCGGGTGCCTCGAGCACCGCGCCCTCGCGCAGCCGGCTGCCGAGCAGGGCGACGCTCTCGTCGGTGCTGCCGGTGTCGACGGCGAGCACGTGGTCGAGCGGACGGGTCTGGTCGGCCAGCCCGTCGAGCACCGCGGGCAGCCATCGGGCCCCGTCGTGGCTGACCAGCACGGCGGTCACCACGGCACCGTCCGGGGCCGCTCCTAGGGTCGTCACGGCGGACCACCCTAGCCACCCCCGAGGGCGCTCGAAGAATCGTCAGGCCGTCAGGTGCGCCACACCCGCGACCCGGCTCAGACGGCCCGCTTCTTCAGCTTGCGACGCTCACGCTCGGACAGTCCCCCCCAGATGCCGAAGCGCTCGTCGTGCCCGAGTGCGTACTCGAGGCACTCGTCGCGCACGTCGCAGGTGAGGCACACCCGCTTCGCTTCTCTGGTGGAGCCGCCCTTTTCCGGGAAGAACGCCTCGGGATCGGTCTGCGCGCACAGGGCGCGCTCCTGCCAACCAAGCTCCTCGGCGTCTCCGTCGAGTAGATACAGCTCTCGCACGGCTTTCGCCCTTTCGACCCGTGAGACCCTTACGGGTCCCGTTGTGTGCCCTCTCCCAGGGCCTGTGGTTCACGCTAGCGGCGCCCGATGCCGTTCGTCCGGGAAACGACGAACTCGAACAACACTGTGGGAATTACACGTCTGTCGTACCCATGGAGTCAAGCCCGAATGTGCTAAAGGACCGACACGCCGAGCGACTGGCCGGGCCATTTGACCCCCGCCCGCAGCACCGACTAAGGAACGCCCATGACCCCACCTCCCTCCCGGCCCGTCCCGCGCTCGATCACCGTGCTGTCCGGCGGGGTCGGCGGGGCGCGGTTCCTGCAGGGGCTGCTGCGCCTGGTGGAGCGCACGGGCAGCGACACGGAGGTCACGGTCGTCGCGAACACCGCCGACGACATCTGGCTGCACGGGCTCAAGGTCTGCCCCGACCTGGACACGGTGATGTACACCCTCGGCGGCGGGATCGACGCCGAGCGGGGCTGGGGTCGCACCGACGAGACGTGGCACGCCAAGGAGGAGCTGGCGGCGTACGGCGTCGAGCCGACCTGGTTCGGGCTCGGCGACCGGGACCTGGCCACGCACCTGGTCCGCACCCAGATGCTCGAGGCCGGCTACCCGCTCTCGCAGGTGACCGAGGCGCTCTGCCGGCGCTGGGAGCCCGGGGTGCGGCTGCTGCCGATGACCGACGACCGGGTGGAGACGCACATCGCGATCGACGACGACGCCGCACCCTCGGGGCAGCGGGCGGTGCACTTCCAGGAGTACTGGGTGCGCCTGCACGCGGAGGTGCCGGCCCGCGCGGTGGTGCCGGTCGGGCTCGAGGCCGCGACCCCCGGTCCCGGTGTGACCCAGGCCATCACCGATGCTGATGTGGTGCTCGTGCCTCCCTCGAACCCCGTCGTCTCGGTGGGCACGATCCTCGGTGTCCCCGGCGTCCGCGACGCGATCCGCGCGACGTCCGCACCGGTGGTCGGGCTCTCCCCCGTCGTCGCCGGCAGCCACGTCCGCGGCATGGCGGCCCAGCTCCTGACCGCGATCGGCGTCGAGGTCGGCGCGGCCGCGGTGGCCGAGCACTACGGCCCCCGCTCCGGGGCCGGCGTGCTCGACGGCTGGCTCGTGGACGTCGCCGACGCCGCCGAGGTGGAGCGGGTCCGCGCGGCCGGGATCGCCTGCTCCGCCGTACCCCTGATGATGAGCGACCACGACGCCACGGCCGACATGGCCGCCGCGGCGCTGGCACTGGCCGAGGAGGTCCGCCGATGAGCGGTACGCCGGGCCGTGCGCCCGACCAGCTCGTGTGCCTGCCCGTCACCGGGCTCGGCGAGGTCACCGAAGGTGCCGACCTGGCGGCGATGCTCGCCGGCGCGGTGTCCCTCCAGGACGGCGACGTCCTGGTGGTCACCAGCAAGGTCGTCAGCAAGGCCGAGGGACGGGTGCGGCCGGCCAAGCGCGAGGAGGTGCTCGGCGACGAGACCGACCGCACGGTGGCCTGGCGCGGGCACACCTCGATCGTGCGCACCCACCACGGCCTCGTGATGGCCGCGGCCGGCGTCGACGCCTCCAACACCGAGACCGGCACCGTCGTGCTGCTCCCCCGCGACCCGGACGCGTCCGCGCGCCGGATCCGCGAGGCCTTGGCCCGCGGCACCGGCCGCAACGTGGCCGTGCTGGTCACCGACACCGCCGGCCGGGCCTGGCGCACCGGGCAGACCGACATCGCCATCGGCGCCGCCGGGCTGGACGTGCTCCAGGACTACAGCGGGCGCACCGACCCGCACGGCAACGAGCTGGCGGTCACCGCCCCCGCGGTCGCCGACGAGCTCGCGGCCGCCGCGGACCTGGTCAAGCGCAAGCTCGACCGGCGTCCCGCCGCGGTGGTGCGCGGCATGTCCGGGCTGGTGCTGGTGCCCGGTCGGCACGGCCCGGGGGCCGCGGCGCTGGTCCGCGACGAGACGCAGGACATGTTCGGGCTCGGCGCCCGCGAGGCGGTGCTCAGCGCGCTGCACGAGGACGACCCCCGCGGCTTCGGCCTGCCGTGCACCGCCCTGGAGCTCGTCGTGCAGCTGTCCGCGCTCGCCGAGCAGACGGTCGACGTACGCCTGGAGGGGACGGACAACCGCACCGTCACCGCCCGGCTGCGCGGGACCGAGCGGGAGCAGGGCGCGGCCGACGCGCGGCTGCGCACCGCGGCCTTCGCGCTCGGCTGGCGCACGGAGGACGGCACCGGCGAGGACCGGGCGCTGCTCCGGTTCCGACCCGCGACTCCGTAGACTTCGCCGCACCACCCCGCCGCGACCCCTGTCGCAGCAACGGCGCACGCCCGCCGCACCACGCCCACGCACACGAGCCGGAGATCGCTGGAACATGGCCAAGTCCACCAAGTCGAGCAAGGACCGGGACCGCCGCGCCGTCGTCGAGCAGATGCGGCGCGACCAGAAGAAGGCCGAGCGCCGGCGCACCATCGTGGTGATCGCGGTCTGTGTCGTGGTGGCACTGGTCATCATCGGGCTCGCCGCCATCCCGCTCCTCAAGCAGAACAAGCTCACCTCCGGCGACCTGGCCAGCATCGGCGCCAGCGAGAAGGCCGCGGGCTGCCGGCCGGTCCTGAAGAAGAAGGCCACCGGCAACCAGGACCACAAGCCCGAGGGGACCCCGATCACCTACCCGGACGCTCCCCCGGCGTTCGGCCCGCACTGGCCGTCCCCCGCCCCGTTCCAGCGGAAGTTCTACACCGCCGCCGACCGCCCCGACGTCGAGACCCTCGTGCACAACCTCGAGCACGGCTACAGCCTGCTCTGGTACGACGACACGATCGCCAAGAGCTCCGACCAGGTCGCGGTCATGAAGGCCATCGCCAAGAAGTACGAAGGCACCAAGCTCACCGACAAGTTCATCGCGCTGCCGTGGACCGCCAAGGACGGCAAGGCGTTCCCGCAGGGCACGCACGTCGCGCTCACGCACTGGTCCGCGGGCGGCGACCCCACCGACGTGTCGAAGCAGCAGGGCATCTGGCAGTACTGCGGCAAGCCCAGCGGCGCCGTGGTGCAGAAGTTCATGAAGGACTACCCCTACAGCGACTCGCCCGAACCGCAGGCGATGTAGGTCGTGCCCCTGGGGGACCTGCTCGGCGTGCTGGGCGTGGCGTTCGCCTCGGCGCTCGTGCCGCTGGTCAACATCGAGGCCTACCTCGGCGTCCGCGGCTCCGTCGGCGGCATCGACAACGTCTGGGTGCTGGGCCTCGCCGCCGGCTTGGGCCAGATGGTCGGCAAGGTGGTCTGGTACTACCTGGGCGCGAGCTCGCTGCACTGGGGCTGGGTGCGTCGCCGCATGGAGACGCCGAAGGCCCAGGCCCGGCTGGAGACCTGGCGCCTCCGCACGCACGAGCGGCCCGTCCTCGCGGGGGCGCTCGTGTTCGTCTCGGCGTTCAGCGGCTTCCCGCCGTTCGCGATCCTGTCGGTGCTCGCCGGTCAGCTGCGGATGCAGCTGGCGCTGTTCTTCGGGCTCGGCCTGGCCGGACGCTGGCTGCGGTTCACCGCCGTCCTGGGCGGGGCGGGCTGGCTCGCGCAGCTCCTGCGCTAGAGAAGATGCCGCGGCAGATCTGGGAGGTGGCCTCGCCGGCCTAGCCGCGCCGCTCGGCCTCCAGCTCGGCCTGGATCCGGGTGCTCGAGTCGGCCTTGGACTCACCGCCCACGCCGTAGACCAGCTCGATCGCGTTGCGGGCGGCCGCCTCCCGCTCGGCGTCCGGGAGGCTCGCGGCCAGCGACCGGTCGCCGCCGTTGCAGAACTCCAGCGACGTGTGCGGGTAGCGCTCGCGGATCGCGTCGAACGTCTCGTCGATGCCGGGCCCCGACTCCAGCGCCACGAACGTGTCGTCGACGCAGCGCAGCGCCGCCACGATCCGGGCCCGGACGTCCTCGGACTGGATGATCCGGCCCTTCTTGAGCCGCTGCTGGGTGTCGTTGTTGACGACCACGATGAGGTAGCCGGTGCGCTCGCGGGCCTGCTCGAACAGGTCGAGGTGGCCCTGGTGGAACGGGTTGAAGTAGCCGCTGACGATGCTCGCCCGCTGCGGTTGCTCGGCCATGTGCGCGTCTCGTCCCCTGTGTCGTCCGTCGGCCGGGGGTGTGGCCCCGGGTGGTCCGCGGCAGTCTAGGCAACCGTCCGTACAGTGCGGGCATGGCCACCCCCCGGACCAGCCCCGAGACCTTCCCGGCCGCCCTGGCCGCGACGCTGCGCACCGACCCGGGACGTCCGCTCGTGACGTTCTACGACGACGCCACGGGTGAGCGGGTCGAGCTCTCGGTCGCGACGTACGCGAACTGGGTGGCGAAGACCGCCGGCCTCGCCCAGGACGAGCTCGACGTCGAGCGCGGCGGCCTGGTGCTGGTCGACCTGCCGACGCACTGGCTGGGGGCGGTGTGGCTGGGGGCCGCGTGGAGCCTCGGGCTCGAGGTCACCGACGACCCGGGGCTCGCGGACCAGGCGGACCTCGTGGTCTGCGGGCCGGACGGGGTGGCCACCTACGCCGCGCACGCGGACCGGGTCCCGGTCGTCGCGCTCTCGCTGCGGCCGCTGGGCGGCCGGTTCACCGAGGCGCTGCCCACGGGGGTGACCGACTACGGCGCCGTGGTGCTGGCCCAGCCGGACGCGTTCGCGCCCTACGACCCGCCGGCCGGCGACGACGCCGCGTGGCGCGACCCCTCCGGTACGTCGACCCAGGCGGCCCTGCTCGCGGAGGCGGCCGCCGCGCAGGTCGTGGCCCCGCAGGGCCGGCTGCTCACCGGCGTCAACCCGTGCACCCGGGCCGGAGCGGTGACGCTGCTGGCGCCGCTCGTGACGGGCGCCGGCGTCGTGTGGGTGCGGCACCCGGCCGAGGACGGCTGGGACCGCCGCGCCGAGCAGGAGTGGGCCACCGCCGTGCTCCGCTGAGCCGACCGGGCCGGTGCGGGCGGCTCAGCCGGCCAGGTCGAAGCGGCCCAGGCCCCGGAGGAACGTGGCGCGGGCGGCGAACCCGGTCGAGGTGCCCCGCAGCACGTACAGCGTGCCGCTGCTCTTCCCGCGCACCAGCAGGTCGGGCCGGCCGTCCCCGCTCATGTCGCCCACCGACAGCATCCAGTCGTAGGCGCTGCTCAAGGCGCCGACCTTCGTGCCGCCGGTGAGACCGCCCGGGCCGTTGCCCGGGTAGTAGACGAGCGACCCGTCGCTGCGCCGCACCATGCTGTCCGGGGAGCCGTCGCCGTTCCACAGCCCGATCCCCACCTGCTGGTTGGCGGTCACCGCCGCGTGGGCGACGTAGCTGCCGTTGAAGCCGGTGGCGCCGTTGCCGGGGTAGATCCGCATGGACCCGCCGGACGGCTGGCCGACCAGGTCGGGGTGGCCGTCGCCGGTGTAGTCGCCGACGGCTGCGAGCAGCCGGACCGGGCCGAAGCCGCTGCCGGCCACGACCGGTGCGGAGAACGTGCCGTCGCCGCGTCCGCGCAGCAGGTACATCACGCCGGAGGTGGAGCGCGACATCACGTCGCCCTTGCCGTCGCCGTTCCAGTCGCCGACGTTGAGCAGCAGGTTCGACGCGGGGAACGTGCGGCCCATCGGCACCAGGGTGGGCCCGCTCGCGGCGGCGCCGGAGAAGGCCAGCAGCTGCCCGCTCGCATCCCGCCCGACCAGGTCCTTGGCCGCCGAGCCGGACACCTGGCCGGCCGAGAGCAGCAGGTCGACACCGGAGAACCCGGTGTAGGGGCCCACGCGGGGCCCGAGACCGCCCGCGCCGTTGCCCGGGTAGACCCAGACCTGCTTGGTCGCCCGGTCCCGTGCGACCACGTCGGGGCGGCCGTCGCCGGTGACGTCGAACATGCCGGTGGTGAGGTCGAAGCCGGACCAGTCCGCGGAGAGCGTGCGCACCGCGCCCAGGGCGCCGCCGGTGCCGGCGACCATCAGCAGCCGGTTCGAGGAGTCCCGCGCCAGCAGGTCGGGGTGACCGTCCCCGTTGAGGTCGCCGGCGCCGCCGATGAAGGAGTAGCCGCTCCAGTCGTAGGAGAGCAGCCGGTGCCTCGCGCCGAACAGGCCGGCCCCGTCGCCGTAGTAGACGTAGAGCCGGTGGCTGGTCGCGTTGCGGCCCACCACGTCCGCCTTGCCGTCGCCGTCCCAGTCCCCGACGCCGGTGAACGTGTCCAGGTTGGCGAACCGCGTGCTCGCCTTGACCGGCGCGCTGTAGCGGCCGGCGCCCGCGCCCGGGTACACCGCCGTGCTCCTGGTCGTCCGGTTGCGCGCGAGCACGTCGCCGCGCCCGTCGCCGGTGACGTCGCCGACCGCGGTCACCACGTCGGCCCCGGAGAAGCCGGACGCCGCGACGGCCCCGGCGGCGAAGCCGGACCCGCCCGCCGAGCGCAGCACGTAGCCCTGCTTGGTGGTCCGGTCCCGCAGGACGACGTCCGGGCGCGCCGTACCGGCGAGGTTCTGGCGGAGGTTCCGGCTGGCGAACGACTTCTGGTAGGCGACGGCCAGCGACCGGATCTTCGGGATCTGCGCGTAGAGGTACCTGCCCGGACAGGCGGTCTGGCCGACGTCGCGGTGGCCGTTGATGGCGGGGAGGTACCTCTTGGTGACCCACTGCCTCATCGAGCCCGCGCTCACGCCGTGCAGGCTGAGCTTCCAGGCGAACAGCCGGCCGTAGGCGTCGATCATGGCCGCGGAGGGCTGCGCGGTCTCGTAGTTGCCGATCGCCGACATCGCGAAGGCGTCGTCGTTGTAGCCGAGCGTGTGGGCGCCGACGACGGGACGGTCGACGCCGCCGTACCGGCCCTCCCAGATGCGGCCGAAGCGGTCGACCAGGAAGTTGTACCCGACGTCGGACCAGCCGCGGGACTGCGTGTGGTACGCGTAGATGCCGCGGATGATCGCGGGCACCTGGGCAGCCGTGTAGTTGTTCGCGTTGACGGTGTGGTGGACGAAGCCGGCGTGCACCTCGCCGTAGTGCAGCGAGGACTTGTCCCGCATCCGCTCGTCGGCGCCCCACTGGGCCCGCGAGTAGATCATCGGCTTCGCGGTGACCGCGCCCGCCGCCAGCGAGGCGTCGCCCGCCGCGGTCGGGTCGGTGGTCGCGTCCGTGGCTCCGTCGGCCGCCGGGTCGATCGCGTCGCCGTTGCCGGTCGCCGTCGACCCGGTCGTGGTCGTCGGGACGGTCGTGGTCGTGGCCGTCGGGTCCGTCGTGGTGGTCGTGGTGTCGGCCGCCGACAGGTCGAGGGTGCCGGTGTCGATCGCCGGCTTCTCCACCTTGGCGGCGGACTGCGCCCCCGGGTCGACCATCGCGAGCTGCATGCCGTCGGGCGCCTCGCCGGAGGCGGTCACGGCCTTGATCTGCACGTCGTCCACGTGGCCGACGTACACCGGGTCCGTGCCGGGACGGGTGCGGGCGCTCTCCTCGCTGCCGGCGTCGGGGCCGTGCTCGTCGTGGTACGGCATGGTCTGCCAGGCCGACCAGGTGCCGTTCTTCTCGGTGCGCACCGAGACCGTGATGGCGTCCTCGGGGAGGTTCTCGCCGTGCTTCCAGGTGACGCCCACGGTGGCCAGGCTGTCCACCGCCTGCGGGGCCGAGAGCACCGTGAGGTCGTCGGTCTCGGGGTCGCCCTCGGCCGCGACCAGGCGGGCGGTGGCGGCCGCGCCACCGCGCATCGCCGAGGTGCCCTCGCGCAGGGCGGCGAGGCCGGCCTTGCTGACACCGGCCAGCGGTACGGCGGTCACGCGCGGCTTCACCGGGGCGGAGGCGACCAGCGACGGGCTGTCTCCCCCGCCGACGGTCCCCTGCGCGGTGTCGGTGACGGGCGCCGGGACGGCGACGGATCCCGGCGTGCCGGGACGCGCGGGGGCGACGATGTCGAGCGTCACCGTGTTCACCGCCGGGGCCGCGATCGCGACCACTACCGCCAGCGCCAGACTCTGCTGGCACAGGAGCACGAAACGGCTCTTGTTCTCGGGCATCGCGCGGTACTCCTGTGGCTCACGGGATTCACATGAGTACCAAATGTCACAGCAGCCACAGGGCCGTGCAAGGGCTTCGAAATAACTACAAACTTGTAATTCGTCAAGCCTGCAAGGGGAAACTCGACGCTTGTCAAACCCAACCGTCGTGTCCCGGCCGCCACGCCGGGCAGCGTTATGACGTCGTTACGTCAGCCGTTGACGCCGCGGGCCGGCGTCCGCGGTCACCTCAGTGCTCCCGATGGCGCGTCGCGAGGGATGCATGCCGTTCACCGAGCCTCTCCCCTGACGCGCAGCGAGAAGCGTCGGCTGTGCTCTCATCGCTCCCGATGGCGCGTCGCGAGCGGCGTCCAGGTCGTCCGTCGGCAAGGCGGAGGAGGGAGGCGGAGCGGGCTCCGTCGACCGACGACAACGCAGCCGCCGGGCGGGCTGGGCGTCGCGCAGCAGCGCTATACGTCGGCGCCGAGCTCGTCGTCGGAGTCTTCCTCGATCTCCTCCGAGTTGACCTCGTCGTCCTTGTCGTCCTCGTACTTGAGGTAGCGGATGCCCTCGTCGACGTCGCCGTCGAACCCGAGCACGCCCTTCTCCAGGACCAGCACCCGGTTGCACATCTTGCGCACGGACCCGGCGGCGTGGCTGACGTAGAGCATCGTCTGGCCGGCCGCCCGCACCTCCTCCATGCGCGCC
>DASTGV010000271.1:0-4250 GCA_035718765.1 Nocardioidaceae bacterium | reverse complement strand
TCCACGATGCCCGCCCGCGCCTGCGGCACGATCCGCACCGTCTTCGCCAGCACAGCGGCTGCGAACAGCACGATCAGCAGGAAAACGATCGGCAGAACCATCGGTACCCCCTCCGTATCTCGTTGTCGCTCAGGTCAGTCTGTCGTGTCCAACGTCCGGGCGGTCCCAGGGGTGCCGGACGACCACCAGGGCCGGCACGAGCAGGACCCATACGTCGTCATCACTCAGCCGAGCTCCGGCACCGGGTGCACGAGCGCGGTGGCTCCCTTGATCTGGAACACGTCCACCTTGGTCCCGACCGGGATGACCTGGTCCTCGTCGTACGGCCGGGCCGTCCAGACCTCGCCACCGACCTTGATCTGGCCGCCCTGGGAGGAGATCTCCTCGATCACGAGGGCCTGCCTGCCGACGAGGGCCTCGTGGCCGAGCACCAGGTTCGGGCCGCTGTGCAGGCGCTTCACGACGTTCGGGCGGAGCACCCCCAGCGCCGCGATGCTGGCGACCGCGGCGGCCAGCACCTGGACCCAGACCGCCAGCCCGGCCAGGGAGGCGACCATCCCGACGAGGGCGCCCGCGGCCAGCATCAGCAGCACCAGGTCCAGGCTGAACAGCTCGAGCACGCCGAGCGCGATCGCCAGTGCGAGCCAGGCCGCCCAGGCCTCGAACCCGTCGGGGAGGTTCATACCGCCAGCCTAGTGCCGCGCCGGCAAACCCCTGCCCATTGCGCGCCGAGGCACTGGTCAGCCGTCGAGATGCCGGACCCGTCGCCGCGCCGCCCAGCGGCCGTCCTCGTGCCGCAGCGTCATCGGCATCCCGAAGGTGGTCGACAAGACCTCCTCGGTGAGCACCCGCTCCAGCGGCCCGGCGGCCACCACCCGCCCCTCGCGGAGCAGCAGCACGTGGGTGAAGCCGGGCGGGATCTCCTCGACGTGGTGCGACACCAGCACGGTCGCGGGCGACATCTCGTCCATGGCCAGCACCGACAGGGTGGACACCAGGTCCTCGCGGCCGCCGAGGTCCAGCCCGGCGGCCGGCTCGTCGAGCAGCAGCAGCTCGGGGTCCGTCATCAGCGCCCGGGCGATCTGCACCCGCTTGCGCTCGCCCTCCGACAGGGTGCCGAACGTGCGGTCGGTGAGGTGGTTGGCGCCCACCTCGGTGAGCAGCTCCTCGGCCCGGCCGTGGTCGAGGACGTCGTAGTGCTCGCGCCACCGCCCGAGCACGCTGTACGACGCCGAGACCACCACGTCGTGCACCCGCTCCGCGCGCGGGATGCGCTCGGCCAGGGCCGCGCTGGTGAGGCCGATCCGCGGCCGCAGCTCGAACACGTCGACCGTGCCGAGCACCTCGCCGAGGATGCCGACGACGCCGGTGGTCGGGTGGATCTGGGCGGAGGCGACCTGCAGGAGCGTGGTCTTGCCGGCGCCGTTGGGTCCGAGCACCACCCAGCGCTCGTCCTCCTCGACCGTCCAGTCGACGTCCTCGATGAGGTTCGACTGCCCGCGTCGCACCGACACGCCCGCCAGCTCCAGAACGGCGTCCATGTCGTGCTGGGTCTCCCTGTCGGTCGGCGGCTCGCGTCGGGACCAACCTATACGGATGCGTACCCTCGTCGCGTGAGCGCCGAGCACCTCCCCCTGTCCGCCCGCTTCGCGCTGTGGTTCTCCGCGTGGGTGAGCGGGTCGGCGAGCCTCGACGACACCCGCGACGCGATCGTCGGTGACGACGCCGCGCACGACGTGGTCGGGATCCCCGGGTCCGCGGAGTCCGTGCCGCTGATCGTGGCGCTGGGGCTGCTGCGCAGCGAACGTGCCACCGGCGCCGGGATCGCGCTGCCGGTGCCGGGCGACCTGCTCGGGCTCGCGGGCCCGGGCGCCTTCAACGGTGAGGTCGTGGAGGCCGGCGAGGGCGTGGTGCTCGACGGCGCCCCGCTCGGGCTGGTGCCGCACCGCGCCGGCGCCGGGGTCGTGTGGACCTGTCACCCGGCGGTCTCGCGGCGTCAGGTGCCGGACCCGTCGGAGGCGGACCAGTCGCTGCGCCAGGCCCTGGTGCGTACGTCGGACGTGCTGGCCGACCTGGACGTGGCGCGCTGGCGGCCCGAGGTCGCCGACGAGCTGATGGCGCTGCGCCGGCACACGGACTACGCGTTCCCCACGGCGATGGCCCCGCGCGCCGTACGCCTCGCGGCGCTGGCCACCCGGTGCCGCACCATCGTCGACCTCGCCCTGGAGGACGACGGCGGCGCGATCACCGCGGCGGAGGCGGAGGCCCGGCGGCAGGCGATGGGGCCGCTCGACCACGCTGCGAGACGGGGACTGGTGGCCGCCTGCGCCTACCCCTGGGACCGCTAGCGTCTGCCGCGATGGACGACGAAGCGCCGAAGACCCTCCTCATCACGCTCACCGGCACGGACCGCCCCGGCGTCACGTCGGCGGTGTTCTCGACGCTGGCCGCGTTCGGGGTGACGGTGCTCGACATCGAGCAGATCGTGCTGAGGCGGCGGCTGGTCCTCGGCGTCCTGGTGACCGTGCCCCGGGACTGGAAGGCGCTGAAGACGGCCCTCGAGCGGGTCGCCGGCGAGCTCGACATGCAGGTCGAGGTCGACCGGGGCACGGGTGACAACCGGAGCCGCCCCGAGGGCCGCAGCCACGTCACCGTGCTGGGCATGCCGCTCAAGCCCGCCGCCGTCGCCGCGATCGCCGGCCGCATCGCGGACACCGGCGCGAACATCGACCGGATCGAGCGGATGGCGCGGTACCCCGTGACCGCGATCGAGCTGCACGTCTCCGGCACGGACCCGGACCGGCTGCGGGTCATGCTGGCCGAGGAGGCGGCGGTCCAGGCCGTCGACGTCGCCGTCCAGCCCGCCTCCCTGCTGCGGCACGGGATGCGGCTGGTGGTCATGGACGTCGACTCCACGCTCGTGCAGGGCGAGGTCATCGAGATGCTCGCCGAGCACGCCGGCTGCCTCGACGAGGTCCGCTCGGTCACCGAGCAGGCGATGCGGGGCGAGCTCGACTTCGAGGAGTCGCTGCGCAGCCGGGTGGCGCTGCTGGCCGGCCTCGACGCGCGCGCGCTGGAGCGGGTGTACGACGACCTGGTGCTCGCCCCGGGCGCCCGGACGCTGGTGCGCACGCTGAAGCGGCTGGGCTACCGGTTCGCGATCGTCTCCGGCGGCTTCACCCAGGTGACCGACCGGCTCGCCGCCGACCTGGGCATCGACTTCGCCGCCGCCAACGAGCTCGAGGTGGTCGACGGCCGGCTCACCGGTCGCATCGTGGGCCCCGTGGTCGACCGGGCCGGCAAGGCCGAGGCGCTGCGCCGGTTCGCCGCCGCGGCCGGGGTCTCCGAGGCCGCCACCGTGGCGGTCGGCGACGGAGCGAACGACCTCGACATGCTCTCGGCCGCCGGGCTCGGCATCGCCTTCAACGCGAAGCCGGTCGTCCAGAAGGCCGCCGACACCGCCGTGAACGTGCCGTACCTCGACGCGATCGTCTACCTGCTCGGCATCTCCCGCGAGGAGGTCGAGGCCGCCGACGCCCTCGAGGGCCTCACCACTCCGGCCCCACCGCTCCCCTGACCCCCACCCGTCGACGCGGGTCAGCCCTGGCCGACGTAGAAGTCGGTGACCCGGCCGGTCTCGGAGCCGAGCTCGGACCAGCGGACGGAGAGCTCGAGGAGGGCGACGGCACCGGGTGGGAAGCCGCGGAGCATCGCGGAGACCGCGGCGGGGTCGCCCTCGCCGTCGTCGAGGTAGTGGCACAGGAACGCGGCGGTGGGGTTGTGGCCCACGAACATCACCGACCGGGCGTCCTCGGGGAGCGCCTGGAGGACCTCCAGCGCGACCTCGGCGCTGCCGGTGAAGACCGCGTCGTCGAAGGAGACCTCGACGTCGGTGAAGCCGGCGACCTCCACCACGGCCTCCCACGTCTGGCGGGTGCGCACCGCGGAGGAGACGACGGCGTGGTCGAGCGACACCCTCGTGTCCCGCAGGTGCGCGCCGGCGTCCCGGGCGCTGGCGAGGCCCCGGTCGGTCAACGTGCGCGCGTGGTCGCTGGATGCGAAGGGCTCGGCCTTCGCGTGCCGCATCACGATCAGGCACCGCCGGTCAGTCACGGCGTCCACTCTGGCACCCCGTAGGCTGCGGCGCATGCCTAACGGTCCAGTTGACAGCGAGCCCGCAGCCGACGGACACCGGGCGCACACGGTCCCCGGACCGCTCATGGCGATCGGCGGGGCCGAGGACAAGCTGG
>DASTGV010000270.1:0-4992 GCA_035718765.1 Nocardioidaceae bacterium | reverse complement strand
AGTTCGAGGCGGCCGAGTCCGACCTGTCCCAGGCGCTGCGGGCGGTGTTCGCCCAGCCCGCCGCCGTCGAGTCGTTGCGGGACGACCCGACGGTGCGGCCGCTGGTCGACGAGCTGGCCCGCGACTGTGCCCGCGTCGAGCTGGCCCGCCGGTTCCACAACGACGTCGTGGTCTCTGCGCGGGCGCTGCGGTCGCGCCGCCGGGTCCGCTGGCTGCGGCTCGCGGGCCGCGCGGCCGAGCTGCGCGCGGTGGACCTGGACGACGTGCCCCCGGCGGCGCTGGTGGCGGACTGAGAGGTCCGGGTCCGGCTGGGTCCCGGGCCCCGCCGGGTCGTACGCTGGAGGCATCCACCACTCCTCGGGTGGGCCGACCGCGCCCTCCCGAACCCACGCAGCAGAGGTCCGAAAGTGACGAACCACAGCAACGAGACGCACACCGGCACCGGCACCGCCGGGGTGAAGCGGGGCATGGCCGAGATGCTCAAGGGCGGCGTCATCATGGACGTCGTCACCGCCGAGCAGGCCAAGATCGCCGAGGACGCCGGTGCGGTGGCCGTGATGGCGCTCGAGCGGGTCCCGGCCGACATCCGCGCCCAGGGCGGCGTCTCGCGGATGAGCGACCCGGACATGATCGAGGGGATCATCGAGGCCGTCTCGATCCCGGTGATGGCCAAGGCGCGCATCGGGCACTTCGTCGAGGCGCAGGTGCTGCAGAGCCTCGGCGTGGACTACATCGACGAGTCCGAGGTGCTGACCCCGGCCGACTACGCCAACCACATCGACAAGCACGCGTTCACCGTGCCGTTCGTGTGCGGCGCCACCAACCTGGGCGAGGCGCTGCGCCGGGTCACCGAGGGCGCCGCGATGATCCGCTCCAAGGGCGAGGCCGGCACGGGCGACGTCTCCAACGCGGTCACGCACATGCGCACGATCCGGGCCGAGCTGCGCCGGCTGCACGGTCTGGAGAAGGACGAGCTGTACGTCGCCGCGAAGGAGCTGCAGGCGCCGTACGCCCTGGTCGCGGAGGTCGCGGAGCAGGGCAAGCTGCCGGTCGTGCTGTTCACCGCCGGTGGCATCGCCACCCCGGCGGACGCCGCGATGATGATGCAGCTCGGCGCCGAGGGCGTGTTCGTCGGCTCGGGCATCTTCAAGTCCGGGAACCCCGCCCAGCGGGCCGAGGCGATCGTGAAGGCGACCACGTTCTTCGACGACCCCGACGTGGTGGCCAAGGTCTCGCGCGGCCTCGGCGAGGCGATGGTCGGCATCAACGTCGACGAGATCCCGCAGCCGCACCGGCTGGCCGAGCGCGGCTGGTAGCCCGTGACCCTGGCCGAGGACCACGTCCGCGAGTTCGCGCGCGCCTGCGTGCGGGCCGGGCTGCTGTCGACCGAGGACCTGCACGCCGAGGTGGTCGCGGCGATCACCCAGGAGCTCCCGGACCGGGCCGGCGAGGCCGACGCGCTCGCCACCGCGTGGACCGACGAGGCCCGCGAGCAGCTGCGCGTCGACCAGGAGAGCTGGCCGGAGGCGACCGACTACGAGCGGCTGCAGTCGGCCTTCGAGGAGCTCGAGCTCGCCGACGTCGAGGTGCTGCAGGGCTGTGAGGACCACTGGGTGGCCAAGCGGCTGCTCGACGAGCGGGCCGCCGCCGGTGACCCACCCCGCGGCGTCGCGTGGTTCACCCCGCCGGACGTCTGGCACGCCGTGGACGAGGGGATGCTCGAGGTGAACCTCTGGCACGGCACCACCGCCAACGCCGCTCCCGGCGACGCGCTGCTGGAGGACGTGCTGGGGGTCCTGGAGAAGCACGGGCTCACCGCCAAGTTCGACGAGGGCCGCATCGAGGTCGACGCCCACTGGCACAAGCGGATCGCCCGATGACCGGCCCCACGGTCGGCGTGCTCGCCCTCCAGGGCGACGTGCGCGAGCACCTGGCCATGCTGGAGCAGGCCGGCGCCCGCGCCGTGAAGGTACGACGGCCCGAGGAGCTGGCGCACGTCGACGGCATCGTGATGCCGGGCGGCGAGTCGACCACGATGCACAAGCTGGCCCGCGCCTTCGGGCTGTTCGAGCCGCTGCGCGAGGCCCTGCGGGGCGGGCTGCCCGCCTTCGGCACCTGCGCCGGCATGATCCTGCTCGCCGACCGGATCGAGGGCGGCACCGCCGACCAGGAGACGTTCGGCGGCCTCGACGTCGTGGTGCGGCGCAACGCCTTCGGGCGCCAGGTCGACTCGTTCGAGGCCGAGCTGGCGGTCACCGGCTTCGACGCGCCCTTCCACGCGCTGTTCATCCGGGCGCCCTGGGTGGAGAAGGTCGGGCACGACGTACAGGTCGTCGCCACCGTGGCCTCGGGAGACGCGGTGGGTAGGATCGTCGCGGTCCGGCAGGCGCACCTGCTCGCCACGTCGTTCCACCCCGAGATCACCGGCGACCACCGGTTCCACCGGCTCTTCGTCGAGCAGGTGGCCCAGGTCGGCGGCTAGCACCAACAAGGAAGAGGCTCCACCTCATGTCTGGCCACTCCAAATGGGCGACCACCAAGCACAAGAAGGCCGTCATCGACGCCCGGCGCGGGAAGATGTTCGCCAAGCTCATCAAGAACATCGAGGTCGCGGCCCGGATGGGCGGCGGTGACCCGGCCGGCAACCCCACGCTCTACGACGCCATCCAGAAGGCCAAGAAGTCGTCGGTCCCCAACGACAACATCGACCGCGCCGTCAAGCGCGGCTCGGGCGCCGAGGCCGGCGGAGCGGACTACCAGACGATCATGTACGAAGGCTACGGACCCAACGGGGTCGCCTTCCTGATCGAGTGCCTCACCGACAACAAGAACCGCGCCGCGATGGAGGTCCGCACCGCGATGACCCGCAACGGCGGCTCGCTCGCCGACCCGGGCTCGGTGTCCTACCTCTTCCACCGCAAGGGCGTCGTGATCGTGCCGTCCGCCCAGGACCCGAAGGCCGTCTCCGAGGACGACGTCCTCGAGGCGACCCTCGACGCGGGCGCCGAGGAGGTCAACGACCTCGGCGACTCCTTCGAGGTCATCTCGGAGGCGACCGACCTGGTGGCCGTGCGCACGGCGCTGCAGGCCGCGGGCGTGGACTACGACTCCGCGGAGGCGTCCTTCGTGCCGTCGATGAACGTCGAGCTCGACAAGGACTCCGCCGGCAAGGTGTTCCGGCTCGTCGAGGCGCTCGAGGACCTCGACGACGTGCAGAACGTCTTCGGCAACTTCGACGTCAGCGACGAGGTCATGGAGTCGCTCGACGCCTGACGGGCGTATCGGCGCGACCGCGTGTCCTGCCCGCCGATCGCGCCGGCCTCGGTTAGCGTCCTCTTAGAACAGGTGTTCGGACGAGAGGCTGAGGCATGCGCGTGCTGGGCATCGACCCCGGCCTGACCCGGTGCGGCCTCGGCGTCGTGGACGGGTCCGTCGGCCGGCCGCTGCACCTGGTCGAGGTGGGCGTGGTGCGCACCGACCCCGGCCAGCCGACCGCGCTGCGGCTGTGCGAGGTCGAGCGCGCCGTGGACGCCTGGCTCGACGCCCACCGGCCCGACGCCGTCGCCGTCGAGCGGGTGTTCAGCCAGCACAACGTGCGCACCGTGATGGGCACGGCCCAGGCCAGCGGCATCGCCATGGTGGTCGCCGCCCGCCGCGGCATCCCCGTCGCCCTGCACACGCCCAGCGAGGTCAAGGCCGCCGTCAGCGGCAGCGGCCGCGCCGACAAGGCGCAGGTCGGCGCGATGGTCACCCGGCTGCTGCGGCTCGACGCGGCCCCCAAGCCCGCCGACGCGGCCGACGCCCTGGCCCTCGCGATCTGCCACATCTGGCGCGGCGGCGCCCAGTCCCGCATCGACGCGGCCGTCTCCCGGGTGGCCGCCACCGGAAGGAGCCCGCGGTGATCGCGTTCGTCCGAGGCACCGTCGCCGACGTCACGCTCGGCTCGGCCGTCGTCGAGGTCGGTGGGGTCGGCCTCGAGCTGGTCTGCACCCCCAACACCCTGGCCACGCTGCGGCTGGGCACGACGGCGACCCTGCCGACCAGCATGGTGGTGCGCGAGGAGTCCCTGACCCTGTTCGGCTTCCTCGACGAGGACGAGAAGACCTGCTTCGAGCTGCTCCAGACCGCCAGCGGCGTCGGCCCCAAGCTGGCGCAGGCGATGCTCGCCGTGCACTCGCCCGACGAGCTGCGCCGCGCGGTGGCCGCCGAGGACGTCAAGACGCTCACCACGGTGCCGGGCATCGGCCAGAAGGGCGCCCAGCGGATCATCCTCGAGCTCAAGGACCGCATCGGCGTCCCCGGCGCAGCCGGCCCCGGCCGGACCGCGCCGGCCGCCGCGCCCCAGGACGCCTGGCGGTCCCAGGTGCACGCCGGGCTCGTCGGTCTCGGCTGGTCCGCGAAGGAGGCCGACAAGGCCGTCGACGCGGTCGCCCCCGACGCCGACGGCGCCGCGCAGCCCGACGTCGCGGGCCTGCTGCGGGCCGCGCTGCGGACGCTGAGCAAGGCATGAGCCGCGAGCCCGACCAGCTGGCCTCGGCCGAGGACGCGCTGCGCGCCCAGGAGGAGGCGTACGTCGAGAGCCGGGCCCTCGTCGACGCGGAGGCGGACGGCGACGAGCGAGCCGTCGAGGCGGCGCTGCGGCCGCGCAGCCTCGACGAGGTCATCGGGCAGGAGCGGGTGCGCGAGCAGCTGTCGCTGGTGCTGCAGGCCGCCCGCGGCCGGCAACGGGCCCCGGACCACGTGCTGCTCTCGGGCCCGCCCGGGCTCGGCAAGACCACCCTGGCGATGATCATCGCCGCCGAGATGAGCAGCCCGCTGCGGCTGACCTCGGGGCCGGCGATCACGCACGCCGGCGACCTGGCCGCGATCCTGTCCGGGATGAACGACGGCGACGTGCTGTTCGTGGACGAGATCCACCGGATGTCGCGGCCGGCCGAGGAGATGCTCTACATGGCGATGGAGGACTTCCGGGTCGACGTCGTCATCGGCAAG
>DASTGV010000269.1:0-2263 GCA_035718765.1 Nocardioidaceae bacterium | reverse complement strand
GTGAACCCCCGTGGAGCGGTCGAGTGGCCCTCACTCTAGGGCGTGGTTGGATGGTCCGGACGGGAAGCGGGGCGGGAGGTACGGCGATGGCAGTGCCCGGACGACGGGTCCCCGAGGGAGCACCGGCCGAGCTCGCCCGGACCGAGCTGTTCTCGGTGGACGCCTACCTTCGCGACTTCGAGGCCCGCGTCGAGGACGTCGACGCCGCGGGCCACCGGGTGCGGCTCGCCCGCACCGCGTTCTACCCCGGGGGCGGCGGCCAGCCGCACGACCTGGGCACCCTGACGTGGTCGGACGGAAGCGCCGCGGTGGCCCGGGTCGCCCGGGACCGCGAGGACGGCGGCCGGATCTGGCACTGGCTCGAGGCGGGCACTCCCCTGCCCGACCCGGGTGCCGAGGTCGAGGGCGTGCTCGACTGGGAGCGACGCCACCTGACCATGCGCACGCACACCGCGCTGCACATCCTCTGCGGGGTGATGTGGGCCGACCACCGGGTCGCCGTCACAGGCGGCAACATGGACCCGGGCAAGGGCCGGCTCGACTTCCCGCTGCCGTCCATGTCCGCGGAGTTCGGGCGCCAGGTGGAGGCCCGGGTCAACGAGGAGATCGCGGCCGCCCACGAGATCCTGGTCGAGTTCGTGGGCCGGGAGGTCGCCGACGAGGACCACGCGCTGATCCGGACGGCCGCCAACCTCATCCCCCGCGAGATCGACCCGCTGCGGGTGATCGACATCGTCGGTCTGGACAAGCAGGCCGACGGCGGCACCCACGTGTTGTCGACGGCCGAAGTGGGCATCGTCACGGTGACCGGGACCGAGTCCAAGGGCAAGGGAAACAAGCGCGTCCGTCTCGAGGTCCACGACTGATCGGTCCGGCTCGCTCGCCCGCAACGCACCGACCCATCCGCATCGCCCGCGAGGACGAACCCCAGTCATGACGGACTCCACCCAAGCCCGCCCCACCGTCGCCGTGATCGGTGGTGGCGTGTCCGGACTGACCGCGGCCTACCTGCTGTCCCGGACCCACCACGTGACCCTGTTCGAGGCCGACGACCGCGTCGGCGGCCACGCCCACACCCACGACGTGCCCCTGTCCGACGGCACCACGGCCGCCGTCGACTCGGGCTTCATCGTGCTCAACGACCGGACCTACCCGCTGCTGCGGAGGCTCTTCGCCGAGCTCGCGGTCGAGACCCGGCCCACCGAGATGAGCATGAGCATCACCTGCGCCGAGTGCGGCCTCAACTACGTCGGCGGCCGGAAGGCGTCCGGCATCTTCGCGCAGCGCCGCCGCCTGCTCGACCCCCGGTTCTGGCGGCTGCTGCTCGGCGTGCGCCGGTTCCAGAAGGCCGCGCTGCGGCTGCTCGCCGAGGAGCCGGATAGCGGGCTGACCTACGGCGAGTTCCTCGACCGGCACGGCTTCGACCGGCACTTCGTCACCCACTACGCGCTGCCGATCGTCTCCTGCGTGTGGTCCATGGGGCACCGCGAGGCGCTGGACTACCCCGCGGCGTACCTGTTCGCGTTCCTGGACCACCACGGCTTCCTGAGGCTCGGTGACGCCCCGACCTGGCACACGGTGGTCGGCGGGTCCCGGACGTACGTCGGGGCGATCACCTCCCGGCTCGACGTGGTGCGCACCCGCACCCGGGTGACCGCGGTCAGCCGCAAGCCCGACGCGGTCGAGGTCGACGACGAGCTCGGCGCCCACCACGCCTTCGACAAGGTGGTGCTGGCCACCCATGCCGACGAGGCGCTGGCGCTGCTCACCGACGCCGGCGAGGACGAGCAGGAGGTGCTCGGCGCGTTCGGGTACTCCCGCAACGTGACCCACCTGCACCGCGACGAGAGCGTGCTGCCCGCGCGCCGCACCGGCCGCGCGAGCTGGAACTACCGGCTGGAGGGCTGCCGGACGGTCACCGACCGCAGCCGGGTGTCCTACTGGATGAACCGGCTGCAGGGGCACCCCGAGTCCGACCCGCTGGTCGTGACCCTGAACCCCGGCGACGGCGAGACCCCGGCGGACGTGGTCGCGACGATGACCTACCTGCACCCCACCTACACCGCCGCCTCGGTCGCCGCGCAGCGCCGGCTCGCCGGCCTGAACAGCGACCGGCTCGCGTTCGCCGGCGCCTACCACGGGTGGGGCTTCCACGAGGACGGCTGCCGCTCCGGCGTCGCCGCCGCGGAGGCGCTCGGAGCGACCTGGTGACGGCCGCCCCGTCCGTCGTACGAGCCCGGGTCAGCCACCGGCGCACCCGCCC
>DASTGV010000268.1:0-2387 GCA_035718765.1 Nocardioidaceae bacterium | reverse complement strand
CGGCAGGTGCACCGCGAGGTGCCCGAGCTCCGCAACGGCCATGACGAGGCGGTGGCCTTCGCCGACTTCTGCCGATTCCTGGCCGGCTCCGCGGTCGAGACCGAGGCCCGGGCACTCGCCGAGGCGGCTCGGGCGCTTCTCGAGGCCACCGCCCGCGAGCTGGCGCACTCCGGGCTGGACGAGGTCGCCCCGCGGACGCCCCGGCAGCGCAAGGGCTCCTGAGCGCTCACCCTCCGCTCAAGGGCGTGGCGTCCAGGTCGTCGACCAGCTCGCGCGGGGTCGGGTAGACCCGCGCGGCCCCCGCCTCCCGCAGCTCCCCCTCCCCGAAGCCACCACAGAGCAGGCCGATGCAGTAGCGACCCCGCTCCCGGGCAGCCGCGACGTCCCACACCGCGTCCCCGACGACGGCCGCGACCGTGCCACCTGCCTGCTCGACCGCGGCGTCGACGAGGTCGGGGGCGGGCTTGCTCCGGTCCACGTCGGCGCTGGAGGTCCGGCCATCCACCCGGTCGCTGCCCTCCACCAGCGCGAGCAGCCGGCTGGTCTGCTCCGCCTCGCCGGAGCTGGCCAGCACGACCTTCAGGCCTCGCACGCGCAGGGCGCGGAGCAAGTCGGCCGCCCCGGGGAGCGCGACCACCTCGTCGAGGACCTCACCGAACAGCTCGTCGTGACGCGCGCGCAGCGTGTCACCGTGCTCGTCCTCGACCTGCTGGCCGGCGACCTCGGTGATGAGCCGGTCCCCGCCCATCCCGATGGCCCGGTGCACCCGGAACCGGGGCACGTGCACCCCGACCTCGGCGAACGCGCGCGACCAGGCGTCCGTGTGCTGGTAGACGGTGTCCACCAAGGTGCCGTCCACGTCCAGCACGGCGGTGTCCACCCGTTCGGCGCTGTCCGGCTGGTCGTCGGTGGTCGACGTCATCTGCGGCCCTCCTCTCGGCATCCGTCGTCCGTGCCCACCCGACCGTGCGGCAAACACCGCGGGTTTGTCGGGTCCGCAGGAGGGGTACCCGGCACCTCCGCCCCACTCTGACCCCTCAGGATCGGGGCGGCGAGGGAGGTGGCAGCCGCATGCGACCGGTTCCCGAGACCGCCCGCCTGATCGCACGCCTGCACCACTCCGGGCAGGACCTGCCGGACCTGGAGGAGCTCGCGCAACGGGTCGAGAGCATCGTCCCGCAGTGCGTGGGCCTGAGCCTGAGCTACCTGGCCGAGCCGATGACCTTCACGCTGGTGTCGTCCAGCTCCCCGGTGGCCCGGCTGGACGCCCTCCAGTACCTCGCCGGCGGGCCGGGCGTGAGCGCCGTGCACGAGGACGGGGTGCGCGAGTGGCGGCAGGGTGACGTCCTCGACGAGGAGGGCTGGCGGCTGTTCGCCCGGGGCGAGGCCGCCGAGGGCGTGGCCAGCACGCTGTCGCTGCCCGTGCGGGACTGTCACGGGATCGTCGCCTGCGTGAACCTCTACGCCTCGACGCCGGACGCCTTCGACGGTCGCGTCGACGCGCTGGCCGCGGCCTGCGGCGCCCTGGCCGTGGACGCGGTCTCCAACGCCGACCTGGCCTTCAGCACCCGGCTCGAGGCCGCCGCCACCCCCGAGCGGCTGGCCGAGCGCGATGAGCTGGACCTCGCGATCGGTCTCGTGGCCGCCCGGATGCAGGTCACCCCGGACGCGGCCGAGCGGCTGCTCCGGCAGGCCGCACTGCGCGCGGACGTGGCGCTCCCGCACCTGGCACGGGTCGTGATCGACAGCGAGCCCTAGGGCTCAGCGCACCACCAGCAGGTGCTCGCCGCGCGGGACCAGCTCCCCCACGACCGGGTGACCGGGCAGCTCGCCCGCGACGAGCAGTCCCCCCGAGGTCTGGGCATCGGCCAGCAGCAGCAGCTCGTCCTCGACGACGGAGGCGGACAGGTGCGGTCGCACCCAGTCGAGGTTGCGGCGGCTTCCCCCCGGGAGGAAGCCGGCCTGAAGCGAGGGACGTGCGGCCTCCAGGTAGGGCACGGCGGCCGCGTCCACCACGGCCGTCACGTTGCTGGCGCGGGCCAGCTTCATGAGGTGCCCGAGCAGACCGAAGCCGGTGACGTCGGTGGCGCAGACCGCCCCGGTGCGCACGGCCGCGCGCGACGCGTCCCGGTTCAGCCGTGTCATCGTCTCCACGGCGTCGGCGAAGACCTCGCCGGTGGTCTTGTGGCGGTTGTTGAGCACGCCGAGGCCGAGCGGCTTGGTCAGTGTCAGCGGCGTCCCCGCGGTCCCGGCGTCGTTGCGCAGCAGGCGGTCGGGGTCACCGAAGCCCGTGACGGCCAGCCCGTACTTCGGCTCGACGTCGTCGACCGTGTGCCCGCCGGCCAGGTGGCAGCCCGCCTCGGCCGCCACCGCGGCACCACCCCGGA
>DASTGV010000267.1:0-5444 GCA_035718765.1 Nocardioidaceae bacterium | reverse complement strand
CGCCCGGAGTGCGAACGGTGTCACCAGCGCGGCGAGCACCGTCGCGACGACGAGGACGCGGGCCGCGGGCGCTGCCGCAAGGAACGCAGGTCCTGGCGAGGAGACGGGTCCCGCGGACGGTCCCGACGCTGGGGCGGGCGTCGAATCCCTCACCCGCGTGACTATCCCACAGGACCCGACTGTCGTCCGACGGCCACGACCTAAGGTCGGGACATGCCGATCCCCGACTTCGTCCGCGACCTGCGCCGGCACATCGGCACCGCCGAGCTGTGGCTGCCGGGCGTGACCGCGGTGGTACGACGCGGGGCGGACGTGCTGCTCGTGCAGCGCTCCGACACCGGCGAGTGGGCCCCGGTCACCGGCATCGTCGACCCGGGTGAGGACCCCGGCGTGGCGGCCCGGCGCGAGGTCCTCGAGGAGACCGGCGTCGCGGTGACCGTCGACCGGCTGGCCTGGGTGCAGGCGCTGCCCACCATCACGCACGTGAACGGCGACCGGGCGGCGTACCTCGACCACACGTTCGCGTGCACGTGGGTCGCCGGCGACGGGCACGTCGGCGACGACGAGTCGGTGGCGGTCCGCTGGTTCCCGGCCGGGGACCTGCCCCCGATGCGGCAGACCCTGCGCGACCGGATCGTCTGGGTGCTGGCCGACGAGCCGGTCACCCGCTTCGTGTCCTGACCCCCGAACTATCCTCGCGGGCATGGCTGGCACTGCGACGTTCGAGGGCTTCCCGGTGGCGGCCCTCGACTTCTACGACGACCTCGAGATGGACAACACGAAGTCGTTCTGGACGGCGCACAAGGACACCTACGACACCGCGGTGAAGGCGCCGATGGCGGCGCTGGTGGCCGCCCTGGAGCCGGAGTTCGGCCCGGCCAAGGTGTTCCGGCCCTACCGCGACGTGCGGTTCGCCAAGGACAAGACGCCCTACAAGACGCACCAGGGTGCCTTCGTCGCGTCGGGCCCGTCGACGGGGTGGTACGTCCAGGTCGGCGCGGCCGGCGTCCGCGTCGGCGTCGGCTTCTACGACGCGGACTCGACGCGGCTCGCCGCCCTGCGCGAGGCCGTGGCGGACGACCGCAGCGGCCCGCAGCTGCGCCGGATCCTGAACCGGCTGGTGAAGCAGGGCTGGGAGCTCGGCGGCGAGACGCTGAAGACCACGCCCCGCGGGTACGACGCCGACCACCCGCGCATCGACCTGCTGCGGCACAAGTCGATGAGCCTCGGCCGGTCCTACGGCTTCGAGCCGTTCATCCACACCGCCGCGCTGCTCGACCGGGTGCGGGAGGACTGGCGCGCCGGGCGCCCGTTCGTCGAGTGGGTCACCCGGCACGGGGCGGAGTGAACGACGAGGGGACGGACCTGCCCTACCCCGACCACTCCTCGGGGACGTCGTCCACCAGCCCCGCCGCCAGCGCGTCCCAGGTCGCGCGCGAGCCGAGCGGCAGGTCCCGGTCGACCAGCGCCTCGACCACGTTGCGGGCCACGTCGCGCAGCTTGACGTTGGCGCGCTGGGAGTAGCTGCGCAGCAGCCGGAACGCCCGGTCGGCGTCGAGGCCGTAGCTGATCATCAGGGCGCCCTTGGCCTGCTCGATCACGTGCCGGCTCTGGGACAACTGCTCGATCGCCTCGTCGACGTCACGGGCGGTGGTACGTCGTACCGCCTCGGTCAGGTCGACGAGGAACCCGCGGATCCCCTCGAGCACGCCGCCGTCGGTGAACTCACCGGCGCCGACCATCACCACCTGGCGGGTCGTGCCCTGGGCGTCGCGGATCCGGTGCCACAGGGTGTGCGGCGTCCCGGTGCCGATCGCCTCGGTGAGCACCTGCTGGACCGCGGCCCGGTCCTCGGGGTGCAGGTGGGCCAGGATCAGCTCGGTGGTGGGCAGCACGGCACCCGGAGCGAACCCGTAGATCGCGTACACCTGCTCGGACCACGTCCAGGTCCCGGTGCCGCGAGAGAAGTGGAAGGTCCCGGTGGCTCCCGGGATCGACGTCGTCACAACCAGCCTCGGCCTCTCGTCCAACCGGGCTGTCTGCTCAACCTCGGACCGGATGGTAGCCGGGGACCGCTCCCGGTCCGGCGCCGGTCCGGGTGCCGTGCCGCGGGCGTGTCCCACCCGGCCGCACCGACGGTCAGTGCGGCTGCCAGGCGTCCTCGGAGCCGGTCCGGGAGGTCACCGCCTTGGGCAGCTTGCCGTCGGCCAGGGCCCGGATGGTCACGTGCTCGAACACGTCCCGGAGGCTGCTGCGCGCGGCGATCCAGACGTGCTGGAGCACCTCGGCCGACTCGTTGTAGGTGACCGCCTCCGGGCGGAGGCCGTAGACGCTGACGAGCGGGCCGTCGACGGCGCGGATCACGTCCGCGACGCTCACGGTGGACGCGTCGCGGGCCATCCGCCAGCCACCGGACTGGCCCCGCTGGCTGATCACCACACCCGCCCGGCGGAGGTCGGCGAGGATCGCCTGGAGGAAGCCGTGCGGGATCTCCTGGAGCCGGCCGAGCTCCTCGGCGCTCACCGGGGAGCCGTCCTCGCGGCTGGCCAGCTCGATCAGCGCCCGCAGCGCGTAGTCGGACTTCGCGGAGACTCGCATGCCGCTAAGTCTGTCAGACAACTACACAAACTGCCCGCGCCACGGAGGAGATGCGGGACCCGGCGGAGGGTGCGCACCGCCGGGTCCCGCGCTTGTGGGTCAGGCCGCGACCTTCTCGCCCTCGAGCTCGGGGTCGAGCTCGCGGGACAGCCGCTCCTGCTTCACCGCCCAGACGACGAGGCTCACCCAGACGGCGGCGACCACGGCGGCGACCGTGATCTCGACGCCGCCGGAGCCGCCGAGGGCCGTGACGATGGTGTCGACGTTGGTGAGCACGATCAGCCCGCCGGCGGCGACGCCGAGCACCCGCGGGGCGAGGTGCCGCACCAGCCAGGCGGCGAACGGGGCCGCGATCACGCCTCCGACCAGGAGCGCCGCGGCGTAGCCGAAGTCGATGCCCTGCCGGCCGAGGGCGAACAGGAAGCCCAGGGAGCCGCCGACCGCGACGACGAACTCAGAGGTGTCGATGGACCCCACGACCTTGCGCGGCTCCAGGCGGCCGGAGGAGAGCAGGCTCGTCGTACCGACGGGGCCCCAGCCACCGCCGCCGATCGCGTCCATCAGGCCGGCGACGACGCCGAGCGGAGCGAGGAAGGCGGCGGACAGCGTGCCGCGGAAGGTGGGGCGGCGACCGCCGAGGGCGAGGAAGCGGTAGATCACGTAGATCCCCAGGCCGAGGAGCAACGCGGCCACCCACGGCTTGGCCGTGTCACCGGGGAGGCTCGAGAGGAACGTCGCGCCCGCGAAGGCGCCGAGGCCGCCCGGCACGGCGATGATGCCGACCGTCCGCCAGTCGACGTTGCCCAGCTTGTGGTGGGAGAACCCGGAGACCAGCGTCGTGCCGATCTCGGAGAAGTGGACGGCTGCCGACGCCGCGGCCGGGGCGACGCCGGTGGCCAGCAGCAGCGTGGACGACGTGACGCCGTAGGCCATGCCCAGCGAGCCGTCGACGAGCTGGGCGACGGCGCCCACGATGGCGAGGAGGATCAAGCTACGCACGGTGAATCGCACCCTTCGGTCTCGGGACCGACCCGGTCGCAGTCGCGACGGGTCGCAATGTCTCGTGACTTCTGTTTGTTGACTACTTCAGTAGATTAAGAAGCGAGTCGCGCATAAGTCAACCGAGCCAGTCGCCTTTGACGTGTCCGGCGCGTCACACCCGCGGCGCCCTACCCTGGGACGGTGGCGAAGCAGCGGCGGTCCGACGGGGGCCACGGGCACGCGCACGGCGCGGGCCTCGCCGACCACCGCGGCCGGCTGGTGGCCGTGCTGACGATCACGCTCGTCGTCCTGCTCGTCGAGGTCGTGGGCGCCTTCGTCTCGGGCAGCCTCGCGCTGCTCGCCGACGCGGGCCACATGCTCACCGACGTCGCCGGCCTCACGCTCGCGTACGTCGCCGCGGCGCTGGCCCGCCGGCCGGCCACGGACGCCCGCACCTGGGGCTACCGCCGTGCCGAGGTGATCGCCGCCGCGGCCCAGGCGGCCGTCCTTCTCGCGGTCGGCGGCTTCGTGCTCGTCGAGGGCGTGCGCCGGCTGCTGGAGCCGCCCGAGGTCACCTCGGGGGCGATGGCCGTGTTCGCGGTCCTGGGCCTGGTCGGGAACCTCGTCGGCCTGGCCGTGCTGGCCGGCGGCCGCCACGACAGCCTGAACCTGCGGGCGGCGTTCCTGGAGGTGGCCAACGACGCGCTCGGCTCGCTCGCCGTGCTGGTCGCCGCCGTGGTGATCGCCACCACCGGGTGGCTGCGAGCCGACGCGGTCGCCTCACTGGTGATCGGGGCGCTGATCGTCCCGCGCACCCTCGCGCTCCTCGGCGAGAGCGTGAACGTGCTGCTGGAGGCCACCCCGAAGGGCCTGGACCTGACCGAGGTGCGACAGCGGCTGATGACGCACCCGCACGTGCACGACGTGCACGACCTGCACGCCAGCCAGGTGGCCACCGGCCTGCCGGTGCTCACCGCGCACGTCGTCGTCGACGACTCCTGCTTCCACGACGGGCACCTCGGCCCGATGCTCGACGAGCTGCAGCACTGCCTGGAGACCGACTTCGACATCGAGCACTCCACGATCCAGTTCGAGGCCGCCGCGCACGCCGACCACGAGCACGAGACGCACGCGTAGCCGGCACCCGCCCGTCGCCCCCCGGGGCAGGCCGGGCGGTCAGATCGGGGGCGCGGGCGGCGCCGGGGTGCCCGGCTCCCCCGGGCTGCCGGGCTCCGGCTCGGGCGCCGGCGGCTGCGGCTCCGTGAACGGGTCCGGCGGCAGGTCCGGGTCCACGGGCTGCGGCGTCGCGGGTTCGGGCTCCACCGGCTGCGGCTCCAGGGGCGGGGCGGTGAGCGTCGTCGTCATGGTGGGTCGACCTCCGATGCCGGGTGTCGTTGACCCCTGCCACGCTACGCCGACCGGGCTCGTCGCCGCCTTCCGGGCCGGGGCACGACGGCCCGCTCGGCCCATGTCCGGAACGGCTCCGCGCCGCCAGCGTGGTGGGTCTCGGGGCGGCGGGGCCCGCGAGCGTCGACGACGCCCGCGTGCGGACCTCCGGCCGCCCTCGGCCGTCGAGAGATCGGAGACGGCGATGAGGCTCAGCACCCGGCGCTCGACCACGGCGGCACTGCGCACCACCGTGCCGCACCAGCGGACCGCACCCGTCAGCCCGCCCGGCGCCAAGGACTCCATGATGCTGCGCATCGGCGCCGTCGCCGGCCTCACCGGTCTCCTTCTCCAGGTCGTCATGGGCCGGCTGCACCCGTCCCACGCCGACCCGAACGACTCCCGCGCCGCGTTCACGGAGTACGCGCACTCCGGCACCTGGACCGCCGTCCACATCGGCCAGTTCCTCGGCACGCTCC
>DASTGV010000266.1:0-4613 GCA_035718765.1 Nocardioidaceae bacterium | reverse complement strand
CGCCGCCGGCGGCCATCCGGCCGGCGACGTCCGCGTCGGCGTCGCTGCGGAGGTCGCCGTCCAGGCGCCGCGCCTCGATGCGCCGGGCCGCGAGGTCGGGCGGCGCGTGGCAGTCCAGCTCGACCATCTCCGAGCAGGTGGTCCGGGCGACCGCGCGGGCAGCCGCCCGGTGCCCGGCCGACAGCCACGTCGCGTCGAGGACCACCGACTCACCGAGACCGAGGAGCACGGTGGCCCGGCGCAGCAGCTCGTCGTAGGTCCGCTCGGTGTGCTCGGGTGCGTAGATCCCCGTCGCGTACGTCGACCCGGCCGGGGTCGAGGGGTCCAGGCCGGCGAGCTCCTTGCGCACCCGGTCCGAGCCGAGCAGCACCAGGCCGAGCCGGTCGGCGAGCTCCGCGGCGACGGTGCTCTTGCCGGTGCCCGGCGCGCCGCCGACCAGCACGAGGGTGACCGCGTTGGCGGACAGGTGCTCGAAGGTCAGGTCGAGCAGCCGGCGTGCCTCGGCGGTGTGGTCCGCGCCCTGGGCCGAGCGCACGCAGGCGACCTTGGCCCGGACGAACGCCCGGTAGGCGACGTAGTGGTCCACCAGCGCGGGGGGTGCGTGGTCGCCGGACAGCTCGAGGTACCACTGCAGGAAGTCGGTGCCGAGGTCCGGCGCCCCGAGCCACTCGAGGTCCATGGCCAGGAAGGCCGCGTCGTCGATCCGGTCGACGTAGCGCAGCCGGTCGTCGAACTCGAGGCAGTCCAGGGCGCGGGGCCCGTCCGCCAGGCAGAACACGTCGTCGGCCAGCAGGTCTCCGTGCCCGTCGACGGCGCACCCCTGCGCGACCCGCCGGGCCAGCAGCGGCCCGCGTCCGTCCAGGAACCGCAGCGTCAGCTCCTCGACCGTCGCGGTCCGGGCGGGGTCGAGCCATCGGCCGGTGTAGGGGCGCACCTGCTCGAAGCTCGCGGTCCACCGGGCGCGCAGCCGGTCGCGGCCGGCCTCGAGGTCGACGGCGGCGCTCCGCTCCGAGCGGGCGTGCACGGTGGCCAGCAGGTGGGCGAGCCTGCGCAGGTCGTCCCGGACGTCGACGCCGGCCCGGACCAGGGTCGCCAGCCTCCGGTCGTCCGGCATCCGGCGCATCACCACGACCGGCTCGTGCCGTCCGTCCGGGAGCGCCAGGTCCCCCACCCCCAGGTAGACGTCTGGGGAGAACCGCCGGTTGAGCGCGACCTCCGCCTCGCAGACCGCGACCCGGGTGCGGCGGCTGGTGAAGTCGAGGAAGCCGAGATCCACCGGCTTCTTGAACTTGAGGGCCGTGTCGCCCACGAGCAGCAGGCCCGCGGAGTGGGTCTCGCGGAGCTCGAGGTACGACCCGGTGGTCATGGGGTGGCGGTCGTCGTCAGGGCGTGTACTCGGCCGACGGCACGACCACCGCCCGGCCCGTGATGTCGCCGGCCGCCAGCCCGGCGTACACCTGGGGCCCCTTCTCCAACGGGAACGTCGAGATCTCGGGCGTGAGCAGGCCGCGTGCGGCGAGGTCGAGCAGCTCGACCAGCTCGCTCCGGTTGCCCCAGTAGGTGGTCTGCACGCTCGCCTCGTACGCCAGCCCGAAGAACGACACCGGCAGCGACCCGCCCGCGATGCCCACGATCGTCAGGTCGCCGAGCGGCCGGGTGACGGCGGCCGCGGCCGCCAGGCTGCTGTCCGACCCGACGAAGTCCAGCACCACGTCGGCGCCGTGGCCGCGGGTGGCCGCGCGGACCTCGTCCACGAGGTCGGGTCCGGGTGCCAGCAGCAGGTCGGCTCCTGAGGTCTTGGCCAGCTGGCGGGCGGTCTCCTTCGGGTCCACCGCGATGATGTGCGCCGCCGTCAGGGCCCGCAGGATCTGGACGGCCAGGTGTCCGAGCCCGCCCGCACCGACCACCACGGCCGTGCTCGTGGGGGTGAGCTTGCCGAGCGAGCGGCGCACCGCGTGGTAGGGCGTGAGCCCCGCGTCCGTCAGCGGTGCCGCGAGGACCGGGCTCAACCCGTCCGGGAGCGGCACGAGCTGCCGGGCGGCGGGGACCAGCAGGAAGTCGGCCATGCCTCCGTCCAGGCCGAGACCACCGCCGCCGCCCGGGGCGGGCGCCGACGCCGGGTCCTCGCAGTAGGTCTCCAGGCCGGCCAGGCAGCGCGCGCACCGACCGCAGCCCCACGCGCCGACGACCGCGACGGGCTGCCCGGGTTCGAGGCCGGCGACCCCGGGGCCCACGGCGTGGACCCAGCCGGCGTTCTCGTGGCCCAGGGTGAAGGGAGGGCCCCAGGGCAGCGTGCCCGGCTCGAAGTCGTGCATCAGGTGCAGGTCGGAGTGGCAGGCGCCGGCAGCGCCGACCTGGACCAGCACCTCGCCGGGGCCGGGCACGGGTGTGGGCACCTCGGTCAGCACCGGCTCGCTCTTCCAGGACTCCAGTCGCAGTGCGCGCATCGGACCGCTCTCTCCGCGACCCGGACGGCTCCGGGTCTGCCTGTGGTGCTCCCGACTCTCCGGCCGCCGACGCGGCGCGCACAGGCGCGTTGGTCACCCGGCTCCGGGACCTTCTGCCCTGACGTGGCACCCGCCGGGTGCCGGAGCCTGGTGACACCCCCCGGACGACAGGACGACCCATGAGCAAGAACAAGGCCCCCATCCTGGTGGCGGTCGGCGACTCGGACAGCCACGACGCGGCGCTGCGGTTCGCCGCGGACGAGGCCGTGCGGGACCGCCGGCCCTTGCGCCTGGTCCACGTCGTGCACCCGCCGCGGGAGGGCATGTTCCCCGAGCAGATGCTGATCAGCTTCACCGCGGTGGAGCTGGCCGCGAACCAGCTGCTCCGCAACCAGGTCGACCAGGCGGTGCGGCTGACCGGCGGGGTCGTGCCGGTGACGCAGGCGCTGCGGCGCGGCGGCGTGGTCGACCACCTCGTCGAGCTCAGCGGGAGCGCCCACCACATCGTGCTGCAGCATCGCCAGCAGGCGCGGCTGCTGCGGGTCTTCACCGGCTCGACGGCCGCCGGGGTCGCGGCGCACGCCCACCTGCCGGTCGTCTCCGTCCCCGAGCTCTGGTCGGGACCGTCGAACCACGACGTGGTCGTCGGCCTGGACCGCGACCACGACACCGCCCTGCTGCAGCACGCCTTCGCCGAGGCCTTCGCCCGGGACGCGAGGCTCACCGTCCTGCACGCGTGGTACCTGCCACCGCTGTACGACGACGCGCTGGTCGACCACACCGACCTCCACCACTGGCGGGAGGGCGTCCGCACCCGGATCGAGGCCGCGCTGCTGCCGTTCCGGGCGCGCTACCCGGACGTCGACGTCCACGTCGAGCTCGAGCACATGCGGCCCGCCGACGCGCTCGTGGAACGGTCCGGCCGCAGCGACCTGCTCGTGCTGGGACGCACCTGGGCGACGCCGGCCGTCTCGCACCTGGGCTCGGTGACCCGCGCGGTCCTGCGTGAGGCGCGCTGCCCGGTGGCGGTCGTCGACGCCGTCGAGCCGGAGGTCCCGCGGCCCTCCGACGCGCGAGAGACGGTCAGCGCACCATGACGAGCCTGACCCCGGCGGTCTCCTCCGGGCCACCGACGGCCGCGACGGGGACGTCGAGGAGGCGGTCCCGGGCCGCCCGCTCGCTGGTGGGCGGGCTCTTCCTCGTCACGGGGGGCGTGCACCTCGGCATCGTGGCCGCCGACACCGAGCTCTACCGGCACTTCGCCGACGACGCCCTGTTCCCGTTCGTGCGCGACCGCTGGGCCGACGTGTTCATGGCCGGCCCGGCCTTCTGGGGGCTGTGCCTCATGGCCGGCGAGATCGGGCTGGGGACCCTGCCGCTCCTGGGCGGCCGGTGGGCCAAGGTCGGCTGGCTGGGCGTGATCGCCTTCCAGGTCCTGCTGGTGCTCTTCGGCGTCGGCTTCCTGCTGTGGAGCGTCCCGGCCCTGCTTGTCTTCAGTGTCCTCGCGGTCCGGGACTGGCCGCGCCTGTCGCCGAGGAGCGAACCGTGAAAGACCGACCCCCTGTCGAGGACATCCTCTCGCTGGCCTGCCGGGCGCCGAGCGTGCACAACTCGCAGCCGTGGCGCTGGCGGGCCGAGGGTGACCGGATCGACCTGTTCGCCGACTACCGCCGCCAGCTGGTGTACGCCGACCCGGCACGTCGCGACCTGATGATGAGCTGTGGCGCGGCCCTGCACCACCTGCAGGTCGCCGCGGCCGGGCTGGGCTGGAGAGCCCGCGTGCGGCGGCTGCCGGACGCCTCGGACGAGCGGCACGTGGCGACCGCCCTGCTGAAGCCCTCCACGGCGTCGGCCCCGGAGGTCGACCTGCTCGAGGCCCTCGTCCGCCGCCGGACCGACCGGCGCCGGTTCACCTCGTGGCCGGTCCCCGGCGAGCGGCTGAACACGCTCGCATCCGTCGGCGGGTCGTGGGGAGCGCAGGTGCTGCCGGTCCCGGGGGAGGCGACCCGGGAGCACCTGCGACGCCTGACCCGTCGCGCCGAGCTCGTGCAGCAGCGCAACCAGCGCTACGTGGCCGAGCTGGCCGCGTGGGCGGACGCCTCACGGGTGGAGGGGATCCCGGCGGGGCACCGTCCCGTACGCCGGGAGGAGGACCCGGACGAGTCG
>DASTGV010000265.1:0-17299 GCA_035718765.1 Nocardioidaceae bacterium | reverse complement strand
AAGGTCACGAGCGCGTCGAGGGAGTACCGGATCGACTGCGCGTAGGCCGCGCGCACCCGGTCCGGCGACTTCCAGATCACCGTCTCGGACGGAGCCTGCTCCGGCATCCCCTCGAACACCGAGCCGTCGCCGACCCGGCTCTGCGCGATCATGTGCGGCGTCCGCGACCAGGGGGCGTGGCTGGTGATGAGGTCGATCTCGGCCATCACCGGCGCCCGGTCCGGCGGGGCGAGCTCGAGCCGGTGGAAGGCGTCGAGGGTGTACTGGTCGGGCATCGTCGGGTACCCGAACCGGGGCCCGCGGTAGCCCACGTTCCGGGAGTCGTAGACCCGGTCGTAGTGGTAGAACGCGCCCTGCGGCCAGTCGTGGGTGTTCGCGGGCACGTCCGCGACGGTGCGCCAGCCGGCCCGCCCGAAGGCCTGGCTCAGCGTCAGGCGCGGGCTGGTCACCAGCGCGTCGTACCGCTGCTGGCTGTCGACCCAGAGCCCGGACTGCAGCGTCGAGTGCGCGAGCCAGCTGATCGCGCCGAACGTCGGCGAGGTGAGGAACGCGCTGCGGGCCGCGAACCCGTGGGCGCGCAGCCGCCGGGTCCCGTCGTCGAGGACCCGGTCGACGCCCGGGGAGAACGACGAGCCCTGCACGGCGACCCGCCCGTAGCTCTCCACGAACACCAGCAGCACGTCCTTGCCGCGGAGCCCGGTCAGCAGCTCGCCGGAAGGGACGCGGCGCAGCGGGTCCTGCGCGGCGGCGCGTGCGAACGCCCGCTGGTCACGCAGCTCGGAGGGGATCCGGGCGACCTGGCCGTAGGCGTACGTCGCGGTGCCGGCCGACGCGAACCGGCCGCCGTCGCCGGTGCGCACGCCGAACGCGGCGGCGACCAGCCACAGCGCCAGCAGCGCGGCCACGACGCGGGCGGACGTGCGCCGGTGCGTGCGCACCACCCGGGTGAGCCGCAGCAGCGCCCAGGGCATCAGCACCAGGAACGCCACCGTCAGCAGAGCGGCGCCCACGACCGCGGCGACCGCGGCGGCCCGGCCCACCGAGTCGTCGACCAGCCCGACGGCGGAGCCGAGGTAGCGCCAGTCGATGACGGAGTCGAAGGGCCGGTTGAGGGCCTCGTAGAAGCCCATGTCCAGCACCCGCACGACGGTCAGCAGGCCCAGCACGACCCCCGCCGCCCCGACGACCACCCGGGCCGCCCGCCACGGCAGCACCAGCACCAGCGCCGCCAGCAGCAGCGCCTCCACGGGGAGCCGCACGAAGGCCGCGGGAGTGAGGGCCTCGAGCTGGTCGGGCCCGGTGAGGCCCCACCAGACCAGGACCACGGCGAGCCCGGTCAGCGTCGCGGCCAGGACCCGCGGGTGCCTCATGCGGCCACCCGCTCGGGTGCGGGCGCCCCGGCGACGGGCGCGTCGACGCGGTGCAGCCACAGCCAGACGACCTGACGGCCGAACGACTCGGCCAGCAGCGCGAGCGCGGTCGCCAGCAGGGCGGCGGTCAGGGCACGAGGGAGCACGCCGGCCATCGCGACGGTGAGCACCACGCCCTGCAGCGCGGCGACGACCTTGGCCCACCGGCGCGGCGGCGAGTCACCCCGCAGCCAGGGCAGCGGCCGGGCGGCGAGCCAGAGCAGGTAGCGGGCGAGACCGGCCGCGAGCACCCACCAGCCGAACGACCCGGCGACGTACCCGCTGAGCAGCAGGATCAGCACGGCGTCCACCTCCATGTCGAAGCGCGCGCCGAGCCGCGAGACGGTGCCCGTGGCCCGGGCGACCCGGCCGTCGACGGCGTCCAGCGCCAGGGCCACGCCGGCGAGCGGGACCAGCAGTGCGCCCGGCGCGGCGCCGTCGGCGACCAGGGCCGCGACCCCGCAGACCAGGGACGCGCGGACGAGGGTGACCCGGTCGGCGGGCCCCAGCGCCGCCTTCCCGGCGCGGCCGAACGCGGCCGCCAGGGCCGTGTCGACCACGAGTGCGAGACCGAGTCCGGCCGCCCACCCGACGGAGGTCAGTCCGACCGTGGTCGCGAGGCAGGCGAGCAGCAGCAGCTGCCCGGCGAGCCCGGCCGAGAGGTCGCGTTGAACCAGTCGCACCGTTCCTCCGTTCATGGGGGAAGTGACGAGGATGAGTACGGGTGGCACGGCGCCCCGGTTCAACGCGGGTCGGGGCGGGACGAGGTGGGTGGATGACAGCGAGGTCAGGGCAGGAGCGCGCCTTCTGGGTGCGTGAGCCCGGTGCGGGGGAGATCCGGCCCGCGCCCGTGCCGGACCCCGGCCCGGGCGAGGTCCTCGTGCGCGCGCTGTGCTCGGGGGTCAGCCGCGGCACGGAGACGCTGGTGTTCGAGGGCCGGGTGCCGGAGAGCCAGTACGCCGCGATGCGTGCCCCGCACCAGGAGGGCGACTTCCCGGGACCGGTGAAGTACGGCTACCTGAGCGTCGGCGTCGTGGAGCGGGGTCCGGAGCCACTCGTCGGCCGCACCGTGTTCTGCCTGTACCCCCACCAGACCGCGTACGTCGTCCCGGCGTCCGCCGTCGCCGTGGTGCCCGACGGCGTACCCGCCCGGCGTGCGGTGCTGGCCGGGACCGTCGAGACCGCGGTCAACGCGCTCTGGGACGCCGGCCCGCTGCTCGGGGACCGGGTCGCGGTGGTGGGCGCGGGGATGGTCGGCTGCTGCGTCGCCCGGCTGCTGGCCCGGATCCCCGGCGTCGAGGTGACCCTGGTCGACGTCGACGCGACCCGGAAGGACGTGGCGGCCGCGCTGGGGGCCGGGTTCGCCGAGCCGCAGGACGCCGTCGACGACCTGGCCGACCGCGACCTCGTCGTGCACACCAGCGCCACCTCGGCCGGGCTGCAGACCGCGCTGGACCTGCTCGCGCCGGACGCGACCGTCGTCGAGCTCAGCTGGTACGGCGACGCGGAGACCCGGGTGTCCCTCGGCGGCGCCTTCCACTCCAGGCGGCTCACGGTCCGGGCCAGCCAGGTCGGCGCGGTGGCCGCCGCCCGCCGGGGCCGGCGCACCACCGGGCAGCGGCTGGCGCTGGCCCTGGACCTGCTCCGCGACCCGGCCTTCGACGTGCTGCTCACCGGTGAGTCGCGCTTCGAGGAGCTGCCCGACCTGCTGCCCCGGCTGGCGTCCGGGGAGCTGCCCGCCCTGTGCCACACCGTCGCCTACGACCCCGCCGACCACCACCGGGAGCCGCCGTGTTCAGCGTGACCGTCCGTGACCACCTGATGGTCGCCCACAGCCTGCAGGGGGAGGTATTCGGCCCGGCGCAGCGGCTGCACGGCGCGACGTTCGTCGTCGACGCGACCTTCCGCCGGGAGAGCCTCGACGACGACGGCATCGTCGTGGACATCGGCCGGGCGGCCGCCGAGCTGGCCCGGGTGGTGGGGGAGCTCACCTACCGCAACCTCGACGACGAGCCCGCGTTCAAGGGCACCAACACGACCACCGAGGTGCTGGCCCGGCACGTCGCCGACCGGCTCGCCGACGCCGCCCGCGACGGGACGCTGGGCGCCACCGCCCGCCACCTGGCCGGGGTGGCGGTCACCCTGCACGAGTCCCACGTCGCGTGGGCGAGCTACGAGCGGGCGCTGTGAGGGCCGTGCACGCCGTCGTACCGGACGGCATCGACGACCCGGACCGGCCGAGCGGGGGCAACGCCTACGACCGGCGCGTCTGCGACGGGCTGGCCGGCGCCGGGTGGGCGGTGCACGAGCACCCGGTCCCCGGGCCGTGGCCGGCGCCGGACCCGGCGGCACGTACAGCGCTGGCCGGGGTCCTCGCCGGGCTGCCCGCCGGTGCGGTCGTCCTGGTCGACGGGCTGGTCGCCTCGGCGGCCGCCGACGTGCTGGTCCCTGCGACCGCGCGGCTGCGTGTGGTGGTGCTGCTGCACATGCCGCTAGGCGAGCGGACTCCAGCGGCACGTCCCGGTGAGCGCGCGGTGCTGTCGGCGGCCGCGGCGGTGCTGACCACGAGCGAGTGGTGCCGGTCCTGGCTGCTCGACCACTACGCGCTGGACCCCGCCCGCGTGCAGGTGGCCCGGCCCGGGACCGACCCCGCGGCCCCCGCGACGGGCACCGCCGACGGCGGCGAGCTGCTCTGCGTCGCGGCGGTCCGCCCGGACAAGGGCCACGACGTGCTGCTCGCGGCCCTGGCCACGCTGACCGACCTGCCGTGGCGCTGCCGCTGCGTCGGTCCGGCCGGCCGGCGTGAGCTCGCGGCGCTGGTCCGGCGGGCCGACGCGTACGCCATCGGGTCGCGGGTGCGGTTCACCGGCGCACGCACGGGGCAGCGGCTCGCCGCCACCTACGCCTCCGCGGACGCGCTGGTGCTCGCGACCCGGGCGGAGAGCTACGGGATGGTCGTCACCGAGGCTCTGGCCCACGGGCTGCCCGTGCTGGCCACCGCGGCCGGCGGCCTCCCCGAGGCGCTCGGCCGCCTCCCCGACGGCCGGGTCCCCGGCGTCCTGGTGCCCCCGGACGACGCCGACGCTCTGGCCGCGGCGCTGCGGCGCTGGCTCACCGACGACCGGCACCGGGGTGCCCTACGCGACGCGGCCGCGGAGCGCCGTGCGTCCCTGGACGGGTGGGGCGTCACCACCGAACGCGTCGGCCGGGTGCTCGAGGAGGCGGCCCGGTGAGCCGCGCCGGGTGGGCCTGGCTGCGCCTCGTCTTCGGGGCCGCCGTGCTCGGCGTGCTGCTCTGGCGGGTCGGGTCGGGCCCGTTCCTGGCCGGGCTGCGGACGGTCGACGCCCCGGCACTCCTGCTCGGGACGCTGCTCGCCGTGCCGGTCACGGTGTGCTGTGCGTGGCGCTGGACCCTGGTCGCGCGCGGCCTCCGGGTGCCGGTGCCGCTGGCCGGGGCGGTCGCCGCCTACTACCGCTCGCAGCTGCTGAACACCACCCTTCCGGGCGGCGTGCTCGGGGACGTGCACCGCGCGGTGCGGCACGGCCGGGACGCGGGCCGGCCGGGCCGGGGCCTGCGGGCCGTCGCGTGGGAACGGCTCGCAGGCCAGACCGTGCAGGTGGCGGTAGCGGTCCCGGTGCTGGTGCTGCTGCCCTCCCCGGTCCGGCTGTCCCTCCCGCTCGTGCTGGCCGGGGTGCTCGTGCTGGGGCTGGTGACCCGGCTCCTGGTCCTCGCCGGCGGCGGGACGCGCGGCGGGCGCGCCGTACGCCGGGACGTGCGGAACGGCCTGCTGCGCCCCTGGCCCGGGGTGCTCGCCGCGTCGGCGCTGGCGCTCACCGGGCACGTGGCGACCTTCCTGGTCGCCGCCCGGACGGCCGGCGTCACCGCCCCGGTCGCGACCCTGCTGCCGCTCGCGCTGGTGGTGCTGGTGGCCATGGGGATCCCCGCCAACGTGGCCGGCTGGGGCCCGCGCGAGGGCGTCGCCGCCTGGGCGTTCGGTGCGGCCGGGCTGGGCGCGGACGCGGGCGTGGCGACCGCCGTCGTGTACGGCGTGATGGTGCTCGTCGCGAGCCTGCCGGGTCTCGTGGTGCTGCTCGCCGGCCGCCCGAGGCCCGCCCCGACACCGGTGCCGGCGCTGGAGGTGGCCACGCATGGCTGAGCGTCCCTACACCCTGCTGAGCTGCGGCATCTCCCTGGACGGCTACCTCGACGCCGCGTCCGGGGAGCGGCTGGTGCTGTCCAACGAGGCCGACCTGGACCGGGTGGACGCGGTCCGGGCGGAGTGCGACGCGATCCTGGTCGGGGCGGCGACCGTCCGCAACGACAACCCGCGGCTGCTGGTGCGCACCCCCGCGCGGCAGCGCGCCCGGGTCGCCCGCGGCCTGTGCCCCTCGCCGATGAAGGTCACGGTCACGCACCGCGCCGACCTCGACGCGTGCGGCAACTTCTTCGCCGCCGGCGACAGCGAGAAGCTCGTCTACTGCACCAGCGCCGCCGTGCGCGACGCCCGTTCCCGGCTCGGCCGGGTGGCCACCGTGGTGGACGGCGGCGAGCCGGTCCACGTCCGGCACGTCAGCGAGGACCTGCGCCGGCGGGGGGTGCGGCGGCTGATGGTCGAGGGCGGCGGCAGCGTGCACACGCAGTTCCTCACCGAGGGGCTGGCCGACGAGCTGCACCTGGTCGTCGCGCCGTTCTTCGTCGGGGACTCGCGGGCCAGCCGGTTCGTGGGCGACGGCCGCTTCCCGTGGAACCCGGGCCGCCGCGCGACGCTGGCCGAGGTCCGGCCCATCGGCGACGTGGTGCTGCTGCGCTACGCGCTCTCGTCGAGGTTCGAGTCGTGACGGGGCTGCCGGTGGCCACGGTCCGGACGTCGGTGACCGTGCCGCTGCGGCTCTCGGACGGGTACGCCACCACCGCCCGGGTCAGCACCTTCGACGGGCTGGCCGACGGGCGCGAGCACCTCGCGCTCGCGCTCGGCGAGCACCCCGGACGACGTACCCCTCTGGTGCGGCTGCACAGCGAGTGCCTCACCGGGGACGTGCTCGGCAGCGAGCGCTGCGACTGCGGCCCGCAGCTGCGCGAGGCGGTGGAGCGGATCGCGGAGGAGGGCGGGCTGCTGCTCTACCTCCGCCAGGAGGGCCGCGGCATCGGGCTCTACGCCAAGATCGAGGCCTACGCCCTGCAGGACGCCGGGCTGGACACCTACGAGGCCAACCTCGCCCTCGGCTACCCGGCGGACGGCCGGGACTACACCGTGGCGGCGCAGATGCTGCGCGCCCTCGGCCAGGACCGGGTGCGGCTGCTCAGCAACAACCCCGACAAGACCGCCCAGCTGGAGCGGCTCGGCGTGGCGGTCAGCGAGCGGGTCCCCACCGGCGTGCACCGCTCGCCGACCAACGCCCGCTACCTGGCCGCGAAGGCGCACCGGGGTGCGCACCTGCTGGACCTCGACGGCCGTCCCGCGTAGACCTGTCCACCGTTGTGCCACGGTGGACGTATGCCGAACCGTCTGCGCGAGGCCACGTCCCCGTACCTGCTGCAGCACGCCGACAACCCCGTCGACTGGTGGGAGTGGTCGCCCGAGGCCTTCGAGGACGCCCGGCGGCGCGACGTCCCGGTGCTGCTGTCGGTCGGGTACGCCGCCTGCCACTGGTGCCACGTGATGGCCCACGAGTCGTTCGAGGACGAGGCGACCGCGGCGTACCTGAACGAGCACTACGTGAGCGTCAAGGTCGACCGCGAGGAGCGTCCCGACGTGGACGCGGTGTACATGTCCGCGACCACCGCCATGACCGGGCAGGGCGGCTGGCCGATGACCGTGGTGCTCACCCCGGACGGCGAGCCGTTCTTCGCCGGCACGTACTTCCCCGACCGGCCGCGGCAGGGCCAGCCCGCGTTCCGGCAGGTGCTGGAGGCGCTGTCGGACGCGTGGGCCAACCGGCGCGAGGAGGTGGCCACGGTGGCCGCCGACGTGTCGCAGCACCTGCGTCAGCAGGTCGCGCTGTCGGGGGAGGAGCCGCTCGACGAGGACCTGCTCGCGGGCGCGGTGCGGTCGCTGGCCGGCGACTTCGACGCGGCCGCGGGGGGCTTCGGCGGCGCCCCCAAGTTCCCGCCCTCGATGGTGCTGGAGTTCCTGCTCCGGCACGCCGCCCGGACGGGTGCCCCGAACGCGTCCGGGATGGCCGACCGGACGCTGCGGGCGATGGCCCGCGGCGGGATCTTCGACCAGCTCGGCGGCGGGTTCGCGCGCTACTCCGTCGACCGCGGCTGGGTGGTGCCGCACTTCGAGAAGATGCTCTACGACAACGCGCAGCTGCTCGGCGTCTACGCCCGCTGGTGGCGGCAGTCCGGCGACCCGCTGGCCGAGCGGGTGGCCCGGCAGACCGCCGACTTCCTGCTGGCCGAGCTGCGCACCGACCAGGGCGGCTTCGCCTCCGCGCTGGACGCCGACAGCGAGGGGGTCGAGGGCCGGTTCTACGTGTGGACGCCCGCCCAGCTGGACGAGGTGCTCGGGGAGGAGGACGGGGCCTGGGCCGCACGGCTGCTCCAGGTCACGGAGGCCGGCACCTTCGAGCACGGCGCGTCCACGCTCCAGCTGCTCGCCGACCCCGACGACCCGGAGCGCTGGGAGTCCGTGCGCACGCGGCTGCTGGCCGCCCGGGCCGCCCGCACCCGGCCCGCCCGGGACGACAAGGTGGTCGCCGCGTGGAACGGGCTGGCGATCGCGTCGCTGGCCGAGGCGGGGGTCCTGCTGGACGAGCCGCGGTACGCCGACGCGGCGGTCGGCGCGGGCCGGCTCCTGGTCGACCGGCACCTCGACGGCCGCCGGCTGCGCCGGGTCTCCCGCGACGGCGTCGTCGGCCGGCACGCGGGGGTGCTCGAGGACTACGGCTGCGTCGCCCACGGCCTGGTCGCGCTGCTGTCCGCGACCGGCGACGTGACCTGGCTGTGGACCGCCCGGACCCTGCTCAACGAGGCACTGGCCCGGTTCGCGGCCGAGGACGGCGGCTTCTACGACACCGCGGAGAACGCCGAGCAGCTCGTGTCCCGGCCCCGCGACCCGTCCGACAACGCGAGCCCGTCGGGGCAGTCGGCGCTGGTGCACGCCCTCCTCGCCTACGCCGCCGTCACCGGGTCCGGCCGGCACCGCGACGCCGCCGAGGCGGCGCTGCGCAACGTCCGCACGCTGGCCGAGCGGGTGCCCCGGTTCGCCGGGTGGTCGCTCGCCGCCGCCGAGGCCGCGCTGGCGGGCCCGCTGGAGGTGGCGGTCGTCGGCGAGCCGGGCGACCCCGCCCGGGACGCGCTGGCCACGGTGGCCCGGCGGTCCGCCTCACCGGGCCTGGCGGTCGTGGTCGGCGAGCCCTCCACGGCCGCAGCCGGGGAGACCGACGACCCGGAGACCGTCCCGCTGCTCGCCGGGCGCGGTCTGGTGGACGGGCGGGCGGCGGCGTACGTGTGCCGCGGCATGGTCTGCGACCGGCCGGTCACCACGCCTGCCGAGCTGGAGGAGCTGCTGGCCCGGTAGCGGGCGAGCAGCAGCCGGTCAGCAGCCGGTCAGCAGCCGGTCAGCGCAGCGAGTACGTCGCGATCGACACGCCCACGTAGTGGGTCACGAACGCCGCGATGGTCAGCGTGTGGAACACCTCGTGGAAGCCGAACCAGCGCGGGAACGGGTCGGGCCGCTTGAAGCCGTAGACCACGCCGCCGAGCGTGTAGAGCACGCCGCCGACCGCCATCAGCACGAGCACCGCGGTGCTGGCGCTGTCCACGAAGTCGCCGAAGTAGAACACCGCGGCCCAGCCGAGCGCGATGTAGATGGGCGTGTACAGCCAGCGGGGCGCGTCGTTCCAGAACACCCGGAACAGCACCCCGAGCACCGCGCCCGTCCACACCACGCTGAGCAGGACCACCCGCTCGGCGCCGTGCAGCAGCAGCAGCGTGAACGGCGTGTAGCTGCCCGCGATCAGCAGGAAGATGTTGGCGTGGTCGAAGCGCCGCAGGAACCGCCACACCCGGGGGCTCCAGGTGCCGCGGTGGTAGATGCCGGACACGGTGAACAGCACCAGGGCCGACGTCGCGAACACCGCCGACCCGATCCGGGTCGAGGCGGTGGGGGAGAGCACGACCAGCACCACGCCGGCCGCCAGGGTCAGCGGCGCGCTCGCGGCGTGCAGCCACCCGCGCAGCTTCGGCTTGACCTCGTCGAGGGTCTCCCGCACGTGCTCGCCGAGGCGCTCGGTCATCCCCGCCGTCGCGTGCACGAGGCGTTCGGTCCGGTGGGTCATCGCTCAACGGTAGCGGCGCGGGCCCACCGTCGCGGCGTGTCCTCCGAGTAAGGTTGCTCACCGTGGCGGACTGGAAGAACGCGCTCCGGCGGGTGCTCTACCCGGCCTACGAGGCCCGGGTGGTCCGTCGCCTCCCCGCGGACCGGCTGCCCAAGCACGTCGGCGTGATGCTCGACGGCAACCGCCGCTGGGCGCGGGCCGTGGGCCAGGACGCCGAGCACGGCCACCGCGCCGGCGCCGCGAACATCTCCCCGCTGCTGCAGTGGTGCGAGGAGCTCGGTGTCGAGGTGGTCACGCTGTGGCTGCTCTCCACCGACAACCTCAACCGCCCGGCCGCCGAGCTCCGCCGGCTGCTGGTGATCATCGAGGAGGTCGTGGCCAGCCTGGCCGCGGAGCGGAAGTGGCGGCTCAACCCCGTCGGCGCGCTCGACCTGCTGCCGGCCGAGACGGCCCGCCGGCTCAAGGAGGCCGCCGACGAGACCCGCGACGTCGACGGCGTGATCGTGAACATCGCGGTCGGCTACGGCGGCCGCCGCGAGATCGCGGACGCCGTCCGCTCGCTGCTCCAGGAGCACGCCTCGCGGGGTACGTCGATCGAGGAGCTCGCCGAGATCCTCGACGTCGAGCACATCGCCGAGCACCTCTACACCAAGGGGCAGCCCGACCCCGACCTGGTGATCCGCACCTCCGGCGAGCAGCGGCTCGGCGGGTTCCTGCTCTGGCAGAGCGCGCACAGCGAGTTCTACTTCTGCGAGGCCTACTGGCCGGACTTCCGGCGGGTCGACTTCCTGCGCGCCGTCCGCGCCTACGCCGAGCGCGAGCGCCGCTTCGGCGCCTGACCCCGCCGACCCGGGTCGAGGTCCGGTCGAGCCGGGCCTGTGTGGACCAGCCTCGTCCGGGGTACTGATTCTTAACTCAGCCGTCATCCCGCGTCCTGGCGTGTCGGCCCGGACGGACGCCTGGGGAGGCTTACTTTTCCAGGGACGGTGAGAAGGGAAGCTCGCCGTTTCGGGAGGCCCGTTCGTGAGCAATCGCGACCTAGCTCGACACTCGAGTTCCGGACGTCCGCACTCGGACGCTCGGGCCCGGTCCCGGTCCGCCAGAGTGAACTGACAGGACCGGGCGCGAGTGCGCGTGTCGGTCTGCGAGGGGTTGAACCGTGGCTGCACAGAGGAACACCACCGCATCGAAGCCGGGCACCCGCACGTTCGTCCTGGACACCAGCGTCCTGCTCGCCGACCCCGGCGCGCTCGGCCGGTTCGACGAGCACGAGGTCGTCCTCCCGGTCGTGGTCATCACCGAGCTGGAGGGCAAGCGCCACCATCCGGAGCTGGGCTACTTCGCCCGCGCCGCCCTGCGGTCCCTCGACGAGCTGCGCGTCCTGCACGGCCGCCTCGACGAGCCGGTCCCCGTCGGTGACGCCGGCGGCACCATCCGGGTCGAGCTCAACCACACCGACCCCACCTCGCTGCCGTCGGGCTTCCGGCTGGGCGACAACGACTCGCGGATCCTCGCGGTCGCCAACAACCTCGCCTCCGAGGGCGCCGACGTCACGCTGGTGTCCAAGGACCTGCCGATGCGGATCAAGGCGTCGGCCGTCGGCCTCCAGGCCCAGGAGTACCTCGCCGAGCTGGCGTCGGAGTCCGGCTGGACCGGGATGGCCGAGGTGGAGGTGGCCGCGGCCGACCTCGACGAGCTGTACGACGACGGCGTGGTCGACCTGGAGGAGGCGCGCGACCTGCCGTGCCACACCGGTCTGGTGCTGCTCTCCGACCGCGGCAGCGCGCTGGGCCGGGTCAAGGCCGACAAGCGGGTGCACCTGGTGCGGGGGGACCGCGACGCGTTCGGGATCCACGGCCGGTCCGCCGAGCAGCGGATCGCCCTCGAGATGCTGCTCGACCCCGAGGTCGGGATCGTCTCGCTCGGCGGCCGGGCCGGCACCGGCAAGTCGGCGATGGCGCTGTGCGCGGGGCTCGAGGCCGTCATGGAGCGCCGCCAGCACAAGAAGGTCGTGGTGTTCCGGCCGCTGTTCGCGGTCGGCGGCCAGGAGCTCGGCTACCTGCCGGGCAACGAGAACGAGAAGATGTCCCCCTGGGGACAGGCGGTCTTCGACACGCTCGGCGCGCTGACGACGCCGGACGTCATCGACGAGGTCCTCGACCGCGGCATGCTCGAGGTGCTCCCGCTCACGCACATCCGCGGGCGGTCCCTCCACGACGCGTTCGTGATCGTCGACGAGGCGCAGTCCCTCGAGCGCAACGTCCTGCTCACCGTGCTCTCCCGGATCGGGGCCAACTCCAAGGTCGTGCTCACCCACGACGTGGCCCAGCGCGACAACCTCCGGGTCGGCCGGCACGACGGCGTCGTGGCCGTCGTGGAGCGGCTCAAGGGGCACCCGCTGTTCGCCCACGTGACCCTGACCCGGTCCGAGCGCTCGCCCATCGCCGCCCTGGTCACGGAGATGCTGGAGAACGTCGTCCTGTAACGATCCGGCCACGGTCGCCGTACCGGCGGCCCTCCTCCGCGAGCAGCCTCGCCCGAGGAGGGCCGCCGAACTTTCCGCCTGTGACTCGTGTGGCAGGCGTGGCCGGCCCGCGGAACGTCCCGGAAACGGGAAGATCTGCGTTTTGCTGGGTATGTGCCCAGGTGGGATGCCTTGTCTCGCCTGCTGGACAAAGGTCCCACCACGTCTATGTCGGCTAGGTCGGTCGTGGACACCTAAGCGGGCAGACGGTAGAAAAAGCCTGTTCAGCCCGTGTGGTCGCTGTCACATGCCATACGGGGTGCGCACCCGACACGAGCGAAGGGAGCCGCACATGCGGCGCAAGGCAATGGCTGTCGCGGTGGCAGCCACCACTTTCTTCGGGCTGGCGGCCTGTGGCGGAGGCGGAGGATCCAGTTCCTCCACGTCCACCAAGATCGAGGGCACCGGTCCGATCACCCTGGTCCAGGGCAAGGACACCTCCGGCTTCGTCCAGGGCGTCCTGGACGACTGGAACAAGCTCCACCCGAACGAGAAGGCTCGGCTGATCGAGCTTCCGCAGGACGCCGACTCGCAGCGCGAGAAGATGCTCCAGAACGCCCAGACCAAGTCCGACGCCTACGACGTCCTCTCCACCGACGTGGTGTGGACCTCGGAGTTCGCGGCGAACCGCGTGATCATCCCGCTCCCCGAGAGCGAGTTCCCGCTCGACAAGATGCTCAAGCCGGTCGTCGACACGACGAAGTACCAGGGCAAGCTGTACGCCGCGCCCTCGACGTCCGACGGCGGCCTGCTCTACTACCGCACCGACCTGCTGAAGGCGGCCGGGATCGCCAAGCCGCCGACCACGTGGGCCGAGCTGGTCGCGGACTGCAAGAAGGTCCAGGCGACGCCGCAGGGCAAGGGCGTCGGCTGCTACGCCGGTCAGTTCGAGAAGTACGAAGGCCTCACCGTGAACGCCTCCGAGGTGATCAACGGTGCCGGCGGTGTCGTGACCGACGACTCGGGCAAGCCGAACGTCAACACCCCCGAGGCGGCCAAGGGCCTCGACTTCCTGGTGAACGGCTTCAAGCAGGGCTACATCCCCAAGGAGGCCATCACCTACAAGGAGGAGGAGGGCCGCGCGTCCTTCCAGGCCGGCAAGCTGATCTTCCACCGCAACTGGCCGTACGTGTACAACCTGGCCAACGGTGACGCCGGCACCAAGGTCAAGGGCAAGTTCGCGGTCGCCCCGCTGCCGGGTCTCGACGGCCCGGGCAAGTCCAGCCTCGGCGGGCACAACTTCGGCATCTCGACGTACTCCAAGCACAAGAAGAGCGCGCTGGAGTTCATCAAGTTCATGACGAGCGCGGACCGCCAGAAGAAGAACCTGCAGCTGGCGTCCCAGGCTCCGACGATCGCGTCGCTGTACGACGACAAGACGCTGCAGGCGAAGTTCCCCTACCTGCCGACGCTGCGCGACTCGATCAACAACGCGGTCCCGCGGCCCAAGGTGGTGCGCTACGGCGACGCCTCCACGGCCATCCAGGACGCGGCGTACGCCGCGCTCACCGGGACGAAGAGCTCGGCTGACGCGCTCAAGGGTCTCCAGTCCCAGCTGGAAGAGATCACCAAGGCTCCCTGATCCAGCTCGGACAAGCGTCCCAGGGGGTGGGGTGGCGGACCCGAGGAAGCTCGGGCCCGTCACCCCACCGCCGGACCTAGGAGGGAAACATGGCAGTAGCTGCACCCGCGCAGGCGGGCACCAAAGGCCCCAAGAAGGCCAAGGAGTGGAAGTCGGCTGACGAAGGTCAGGGCAGGCTGGCGGCGATCATGCTGTCGCCGACCTTCCTGGTCCTGATCCTGGTCATCGGTCTGCCGATCCTGCTCGGCATCCGGCAGTCCTTCTACACCTCGGGCGGTCTCGACGCGAACGGCTTCGTCGTCGAGGGCGACCAGTGGGCCGGTCTCAAGAACTACACGGCGATCTTCAACGGAGCGAGCGCGAGCCGCTTCTGGAACGCCTTCTACGTCACCAACTTCTTCACCGTCATCTGCGTCGCGATCGAGGTGGTGATCGGTGTCGCGATGGCGCTGATCATGAACCGCGCGTTCAAGGGGCGGGCCCTGATCCGGGCCAGCATCCTGGTGCCGTGGGCCATCCCGACCGTGGTCTCGGCCGTGCTGTGGAAGTGGATCTTCAACGCCGACGGTGTCGCCAACCAGCTGCTCCACAAGCAGGTGCTGTGGTCGACCGACGGCATCCAGGCGCAGATGGCCGTGATCATCGCGGACACCTGGAAGACCGCGCCGTTCATCGGACTGCTGGTGCTCGCGGGCCTCCAGGTCATCCCCGAGGAGGTCTACGAGGCGGCGAAGATCGACGGCTCGACCGCCTGGAACTCCTTCCTGCACATCACGCTGCCGCTGGTGAAGCCGGCGCTGCTGGTGGCGGTGCTGTTCCGGATCCTCGACAACCTGCGGATGTTCGACCTGCCGTTCGTGCTCATCGGCAAGGGCAAGCCGAGCGTCGAGACGCTGTCGATCCTGGCGCAGCAGGAGAGCGTCAACACGAGGTACGGACCGGCTGCGGCGTACGCCGTGCTGCTGTTCATCTACCTGGTGATCGTGGCCTACGCCTTCATCAAGCTGCTCGGCGCCGACGTCATCGGCGACGCGCGGTCCGCCTCGAAGACGAAGAAGGTCAAGGGCAGGCCGAGGTCCAAGGTGGGCCGGAGCACCGCGAAGGGAGACACGCCGTGAGCACCGAAGCAGCGTCTGCCCAGCAGAGCGCCGGAAAGTCGATGGCGGACGCCCCTCCGCCGCGGAAGGTCAAGCCGGCCACCAAGGGCGGCGACCGCGCCAAGGCCTGGTCGATCTACGTCGGCATCGGCGTGATCATCGTCTACTGCCTCGCGCCGTTCTACTGGATGATCGTGTCCAGCCTCCGCAAGTCCGCCGAGGTGTTCGAGAAGTCGGCGGTGCCGTCCCCGCCGTCGATGGAGAACTACACCGCGGTGTTCGACCCCGTGAACAACTTCGCGCGGGCGCTGGTCAACAGCATCATCGTGGCCGGTACGACGACCGTGGCCGTGCTGATCATCGGCACGTTCGCGGCGTACGCCCTGGCCCGGCTGGACTTCAAGGGCAAGAACCTCGCCCTGAGCGCGATCATCGCGACGTCGATGTTCCCGGGCATTGCGCTCGTCGTCCCGCTGCTGAAGATCTTCACGGACATCGGCTGGATCAACACCTACCAGGCGCTGATCCTGCCGAGCATGTCGTTCGCGCTGCCGCTGTCGGTGTGGAATCTGACCGCGTTCTTCCGGCAGATGCCGCAGGAGCTCGAGCAGGCCGCCATGGTCGACGGCTGCACGCCGTGGCAGGCGTTCCGCAAGATCATCATCCCGCTGGCCGCTCCCGGCGTGTTCACGACCGCGATCATCGCGTTCGTGGCCGCCTGGAACGAGTTCATCATCGCGCTGACGATGACGAACAAGTCCGACTTCTTCACCGCGGTCGTCGCGATCTCGCAGTTCCAGGGCAAGACCGGTCGTGACATCCCGGTGGGCAGCCAGATGGCCGCCGGTGTGATCCTCACCGTGCCGCTGCTGATCATGGTGCTGGCCTTCCAGCGCCGGATCGTGAGCGGCCTGACCGCGGGTGGCGTGAAGTAGCGCCGTCCCGCCTGTACGTCGCAGCGTCCCGTGGCCGTCTCGGCCACGGGACGCTCGACGTTTGGGGGAGGGGCGGTTGGTGTAGGTATGTCGCATGGCCTCCGACACGCGCACGGACTGGTGGCGCGACGCCGTCATCTACCAGATCTACATCCGCAGCTTCGCCGACGGTGACGGCGACGGGCTCGGCGACATCGCGGGCATCCGGTCCCGGCTGCCCTACCTCGCCGACCTCGGCGTGGACGCGGTCTGGATCAACCCGTGGTACCCGTCCCCGATGGCCGACGCCGGCTACGACGTCTCGGACTACCGCTCGGTCGAGCCGCGGTTCGGCACCCTCGAGGAGGCGGAGGCGCTGCTGGCCGAGGCCCACGAGCACGGCCTGCGGGTGCTGCTCGACATCGTCCCGAACCACACCTCCGACCGGCACCCGTGGTTCCAGGAGGCGCTCGCGGCCGGCCCGGGGTCCCGGGCACGGGACCGCTACGTGTTCCGGCCGGGCCGGGGCAGGAACGGTGACGAGCCGCCGAACTCCTGGCAGAGCGTGTTCGGCGGCCCCGCGTGGGAGCGGGTCACCGAGGCGGACGGGTCGCCGGGGGAGTGGTACCTCCACCTGTTCGCCCCCGAGCAGCCGGACGTCAACTGGGAGCACGCCGACGTGTGGTCGGACTTCGAGGAGACGCTGCGGTTCTGGTTCGACCGGGGCGTCGACGGCTTCCGCATCGACGTCGCGCACTCGCTGATCAAGCAGGACGGTCTCCCGGACGCCGACGACCTCGAGTGGCCCCGGAGCCCCGTCGAGGTGGACGGTGTCCTGCGCCGCTCCCCCTGGCAGCCGCACCCGTTCTGGGACCGCGACGAGGTGCACGAGGTCTACCGGGCCTGGCGCAAGATCGCGGACTCCTACGACCCGCCGCGGGTCTTCGTCGCGGAGGCCTGGGTCGACGAGCCGGAGCGGCTGGCCCGCTACCTGCGCGCGGACGAGCTGCACACGGCCTTCAACTTCACCTACCTCCAGGCGATCTGGGAGGCGGGCTACCTCCGGCACGTCATCGACGAGACGCTCGCCGAGCAGGGCGCGGTGGGGGCGCCGGCCACCTGGGTGCTGTCGAACCACGACGTCGCCCGGCACGTCTCGCGGTTCGCCCGGGAGCGCACCGAGCCGGGCAGCAGCCTGATGCAGCTGCTCGACCTGCCCGCCGACCTGGAGCTCGGGCGGCGCCGGGCGCGCGCGGCCGTGCTGCTCACCCTCGGGCTGCCCGGTGGTGCCTACGTGTACCAGGGCGAGGAGCTCGGGCTGCCCGAGGTGGAGGACCTGCCCGATGACGCGCTCCAGGACCCGACCTGGGAGCGTGCCGGGCACACGGACCGGGGCCGCGACGGGTGCCGCGTCCCGCTGCCGTGGTCCGGCTCCGCGCCGCCGTACGGCTTCAGCCCGGAGGGCAGCACTTCCGAGCCGTGGCTGCCGCA
>DASTGV010000264.1:0-4282 GCA_035718765.1 Nocardioidaceae bacterium | reverse complement strand
CCCGTGGGTCGGCCGGCCGCTGACCCGGGCGTTCGAGCTCGGCTACCGCCGCGCCTTCGGCACGGTCGGCACGCTTGCCGCGCAGAACTCCCTGCGCAACCCGCGGCGTACGGCGGCCACCGCCAGCGCCCTGATGATCGGGCTCACCCTCGTCTCACTGATGGCGGTGCTCGGCCAGTCGGCCACGGCCAGCACCGACGCCGCCGTGAAGCGCGGGCTCACGTCGCAGTTCGTGGTGTCCAACGTCGTGGGCACACCGTTCTCGACCAGCGTCGCCAAGCAGATCCGCCGCGTGGAGGGGGTGCGCCGCGTGGCCGAGCTGCGCACCGCGGGGGCCGAGGTCAAGGGCGACCGCGGCTTCGTCGGCGCCGTCGACGCCGAGGCGCTCGGGCTGGCCATCGCGCTTCCCGTCCGGCAGGGCTCGATGCTCGCGCTGCGGCCCGGCACCATCGCGGTCAACCAGCGGTCCGCGGCGCGACGGGGCATCGCGCTCGGTGACATCGTGCCGGTCCGGTTCCAGGGCGGCACCGTGAAGCTGAAGGTGGTCGCGCTGTTCGGCGCGTCCGGTGTGCTGCCGACGAACTTCATCGTCACGCCCGACGCGTTCGTGAAGGGCGGGCTCACCCCGCTCGACTCGCTGCTCTACGTCACCAAGGACCCCGGGGCCGACGCGGCCGCCGTGCGCCGCCAGGTCGACCGGATCATCGCCCCGCTGCCGACGGTGACGGTGAAGGACCCGGGTGAGTTCGCCCAGGAGCAGCGCCAGCAGATCAACCTGTTCCTGTACTTCATCTACGCCCTGCTCGGCCTCGCCGTGGTCATCGCCGTGCTGGGCATCATCAACACGCTCGCGCTCTCGGTCATCGAGCGCACCCGCGAGGTCGGCCTGCTGCGCGCGGTCGGCCTCTCGCGCCGGCAGCTGCGGCTGATGGTGCGGCTGGAGTCGGTGGTGGTCGCGGTCCTCGGGGCGGTCCTCGGGGTCGTGATGGGGCTGGTCTTCGGTGTCTCACTGCAGCGGGCGATCGCCGACCAGGGCGTCGACGTGCTGTCGATTCCCTGGCTGAAGCTCGTGATCTTCGTCGCGCTCGCGGCGCTCGCGGGCGTCCTGGCGGCGGTTCTGCCCGCGCGCCGGGCCGCCCATCTCGACGTACTCCGGGCAATCGGGACGGAATAGACCACCCGATCGAGTTGTTTCGAGACCCCCCTTTCGGGCTACGGTCTAGGCAATCCGCGGGGGGTGTTCGCGGAGGTCAAGACCTCGCCGGTAGGGCGGCGGGGCGGTCCGGCCCACGCCGAGGCCCACCAGGGAGCCGGACGACCAACGCGAGACATCGCTGCTGTGGTGGGCACGGACGACCCAGCACGGCGACGCGTCCCCCGCACGAGGTGGGGCGCGTCTTGGGGTGAAGCCACCACTGGTGGCCGGGCATCTTCGGTCCCGAATCCGACAGGTCATCGTTCGCAGGCGTCGCCGAAGGGTTCCGCATGTCCGCGACGTTCCGACGTCTGTTCACTTCTGTCCTGATCCTGGTCGCCGCCCTCGTGGCGTCCACGTTCCTCGTCTCACCATCCGCCAACGCGATGAGCGTCCAGGCCCGTTCCCGGGTCGTGCACGTGGCCGCGTCCAAGGCCGGCACGCCGTACGTCTACGGCGCGACCGGGCCGAGCGCCTTCGACTGCTCCGGCTTCACGCGCTGGGTCTACGCGAAGGTCGGGCGGCACCTGCCCCGCACCTCCTCCGCGCAGGCCGGTGCGGTGCGCCACGTCCGCGCCTCCGACCGGCGCCCCGGCGACCTGGTCTTCTTCTCCTCCGGCGGGCACGTCTACCACGTGGCCATCTACGCCGGCGGCGACTCGGTCTGGCACGCCCCACGACCCGGCGAGAGCGTCCACCGCGAGCACCTCTGGACCCATGCCGTGTCCTACGGCCGGGTGGGCTGACCCCACCACGCGCGGACTGCTCGACGGGGTCTTCCTGACTGCGAGCCCGGCCCCCTGACGCGGGGGCCGGGTTACCGTGGCCGCGAGGGCGCAACGGCGCGCCCCCGGGAGGGAGTCCCCGTGCTGTCCGACATCGAGATCGCCGACCGGGCCGATCTGCACCGCATCACCGACGTGGCCCGCGACGAGCTGGGCATCCCCGACCAGCACCTGGTCCCCTACGGGCACCACAAGGGCAAGGTCGACGTCCGCTACCTCGCGACGCTGGCGGACCGTCCGCTGGGCAAGCTGATCCTGATGACGGCGCTGTCGCCGACCCCGGCCGGCGAGGGCAAGACCACCACCACGGTGGGCCTCACCGACGCGCTGCACGGTCTCGGGCACCGGTCGATGGCCTGCCTGCGCGAGCCGTCGATGGGCCCGGTGTTCGGGATGAAGGGCGGCGCGGCCGGCGGCGGGTACGCGCAGGTCGTGCCGATGACGGACATCAACCTGCACTTCACCGGCGACTTCGCGGCCATCGCCGCCGCGCACAACCTGCTGTCGGCACTGATCGACAACCACGTGCACCACGGCAACGAGCTCGACATCGACGTCCGCTCCGTCACCTGGAAGCGGGTCATCGACCTCAACGACCGGGCCCTGCGCGGGCTCGTGGTCGGCCTCGGCGGGATCGGCAACGGGTACCCGCGCGAGGACGGCTTCGACATCGTCGTGGCGTCCGAGCTGATGGCGATCTTCTGCCTCACCGAGTCCTGGGCCGACCTCAAGCGGCGCATCGGCGACATCGTCATCGGCTACACCCGGTCCAAGGCGCCGGTCACCGCGCGCGACCTGGGGGCACACGGTGCGATGGCCGTGCTGCTGCGCGACGCGCTCGCCCCGAACCTCGTGCAGACCCTCGAGCACGCCCCGGCCTTCGTCCACGGCGGCCCGTTCGCGAACATCGCGCACGGCTGCTCCTCGGTGATGGCGACGCACGCGGCGCTCCGGCTCGCGGACTACGTGGTCACCGAGGCCGGCTTCGGCGCGGACCTCGGCGCGGAGAAGTTCGTGGACATCAAGTGCCGCAAGTCCGGGCTGCGCCCCGACGTCGCGGTCGTGGTGGCGACCGTGCGCGCCCTGAAGTACCACGGCGGCGTCGACGTCGCCGACCTCACGACCGAGGACCTCGGCGCCCTGGAGGCCGGGATGGCGAACCTGCGCCGGCACCTGCACAACATCCGCGACGTGTACGGCGTGCCGTGCGTGGTCGCCGTCAACCGCTTCCCGACCGACACCGACGCCGAGATCGAGCGGGTCGTGCAGCTCGTCGCCGACGAGGGCGTGCGCGCCTTCCCGGCCACCCACTTCGCCGACGGCGGGGTCGGCGCCGAGTCCCTGGCGAAGGGTGTCCTCGACGTGCTCGACGAGCCCTCGCCGTACACCTTCTCCTTCACCTACGAGGACGACCTGTCGCTGACCGCCAAGGTCGAGACGGTGGCCGAGCGGCTGTACGGCGCCCGCGAGGTCACCTGGGACGGCAAGGCCCGTCGCCGGCTCGCCCGGATCGAGGCGGACGGGTACGGCGCGCTGCCGGTCTGCATCGCGAAGACGCAGTACTCGTTCTCCACCGACGCCACGCTGCGCGGCGCACCGTCCGGTCACGAGCTGCACGTGCGGGAGGTGCGGCTCGCGGCGGGCGCCGGCTTCGTGGTGATGGTGTGCGGCGACGTGATGACCATGCCGGGCCTGCCGAAGCAGCCGGCGTCGGACCACATCGACCTCACCGACGACGGCGTGATCCTCGGGCTGTCCTAGGGTGTGTTGGGAAAGGCTGCGTCCGTAGCGGGCGTGGCATCCGCGCCCGATCCGGCAAGGCCGAGCCGCGAGAGCGCAGCGGGCTGCGCCGAGCGGTGAGAACGCCGCCGGTCGGGATGCGGGGCCGCGGACGCGGACGCAGAGTTGACCAACACGCCCGAGGACAGCGACAGCGCGAACCGGTGCGCGACCGCCGCCCGGTAGCGGCGGGCCACCGCCTCGGCGACCCACGGGTGGTCACCGAGCACGTCCGCGACGGTCGTCAGCCCCAGGCAGCGCGCGTCGTCGCGGGCCTTGGAGTGCAGCTCCCCCGGATCGACGAGGTACGGCGCCACGGCCGGCGGCGCGACGCCCAGCCGGTCGAGCTCGGCGACCACCGACGACATCCGCTCGCCCCGGCCCGTGAGGTGCGCGGCCCGCACCGGTCCGCGCCAGACCTCCTGCAGCAGCCGGGCCGCCCGGGCGGTGCCGCCCTGCGCGCCGGGGTCGGACGAGCCGGCCGCGACCAGGACCGCCGGCTGTCCCGGCCGGGCGCCGGCCT
>DASTGV010000263.1:0-14486 GCA_035718765.1 Nocardioidaceae bacterium | reverse complement strand
CCTTGGTCGGGCTCGCGTGGGCCGAGGCCCGGCCGGCGGCCCAGCCGTCGGGGGCGACCTGCACCGCGGAGAGCGCCAGGTGGGTGGACAGCCCGGCGACCGTGGTGCCGTCGTCGAGCCCGAGCCCGGCGAAGCGCTGCTGGTAGGTCAGCACCAGCCCGAGGTAGGCGGGGGAGTGGTTGTAGGCCAGGATCGCGGCGCGCAGCGCGACCGGGTCGGACAGGTCCCGGCCCCCGTAGCAGAGGTACGCCGCGGCGCTGGCCGCCGCGTCCTCCACGTCCTGCGGGTTGGCCACGCCGTCACCGTCCCCGTCGACGCCGAACATCCGCCAGGTGCTCGGGATGAACTGCATCGGACCGACGGCCCGGTCCCAGGTGGCGTTGCCGTCCCACAGGCCGCCGTCGGTGTCCGCGATGGCCGCGTAGCCGTGCCCGTCGAGCACCGGGCCCAGCACCGCCGTGCGGTGCCGGCGGTCGACCGGCCGGCCGAGCAGCGAGCCCGACTCGACCTGGCCGATCGCCGCGAGCAGGCTGACCGGCAGGTGGCAAGCGGCCGGGGCGCGCGTGACGGCGGCGCGGTAGGCGCGCAGGAGCACGTCGGCGATGTCCACCCGGACGCCCCGGACCCCGAGGGAGGCCCCGGTCGCGGCGATCCGGACCGCCGGCGGCGGGGCGGCCGGGCCGCCCGAGGGCCCCACGACCGTGGTCGACGCGTTCGGCTCGCCCCCCTCAGGTCCGACCTGGGCGCCGGCCAGGGCCGCGGCGGCGGTGGTCGCGGGGGTCGCCGCCGGGCCGGCGGTGCGGCCCACGGGCGTAGCCCCCGACAGCGCCAGGACCAGGGCCAGGGCTGCGGGTGTGCTGAGACGCCGAATGCGTCGAGATGCCCCCATGAGTCAAGCCAACACGGGGAAGGTGGAACCCGCCAGCCCCGCAGGGGTCAGTCTCGGCGTGAACACCCCAGTTGTCCGCACCGCCCGTTCGGGCCCTGGTGTTCTGGACGCCCGGCGGGGTGCGGCTCCGCACGATGGGGGAGGGTTGCGGGTACGCTCTCCCCGCTGACCTTCCCCGCGGCAGTGTCCTGACAGAATCCGTCGTTCCACCGTCGTGCAGCACCGACGACCGCACAACGATGACCGGGCGGCCCGCCGCCACGGACTCCGAGGGGAGCCCCCGCCGTGTACCTCAAGAGCCTGACGCTCCGCGGGTTCAAGTCGTTCGCCTCCGCGACCACCCTCCAGCTCGAGCCGGGGATCACCTGCATCGTGGGGCCCAACGGCTCCGGCAAGTCCAACGTGGTCGACGCCCTCGCCTGGGTGATGGGCGAGCAGGGTGCCAAGTCCCTGCGCGGCGGGAAGATGGAGGACGTCATCTTCGCCGGGACCTCCGGCCGCCCGCCGCTGGGCCGGGCCGAGGTCGCCCTGACCATCGACAACGCCGACGGCGCCCTGCCGATCGAGTACTCCGAGGTCACGATCAGCCGGACGATGTTCCGCAACGGCGGCTCGGAGTACGCCATCAACGGCTCCTCGTGCCGTCTCCTGGACGTCCAGGAGCTGCTGTCGGACTCCGGCATCGGTCGCGAGATGCACGTGATCGTCGGCCAGGGCCAGCTCGACTCGATCCTGCACGCGACCCCCGAGGACCGGCGCGGCTTCATCGAGGAGGCCGCCGGCGTCCTGAAGCACCGCAAGCGCAAGGAGAAGGCGCTCCGCAAGCTGGACAGCACCGAGGGCAACCTCACCCGCCTCCAGGACCTGCTCAGCGAGATCCGCCGCCAGCTCAAGCCACTCGGTCGCCAGGCGGAGGTGGCCCGCCGGGCCGCGGTGGTGCAGGCAGACGTCCGCGACGCCCGGGCGCGGCTGCTCGCGGACGACCTGGTCACCGCCCGTACGTCGCTGGAGCAGGAGCTCGCCGACGAGACGGTCCTGCTCGAGCGCCGCGCCGAGGTGGAGGCCGCGGTCGAGCAGGCCCGCCGGAGCGAGGCCGGTCTCGAGGCTGCGCTGCGCGAGGACCTCCCGGCGCTGGCGGCCGCGCAGGAGACCTGGTTCGCGCTCTCCGGGCTGCGCGAGCGGCTCAAGGGCACCGCCGGGCTGGCCGCCGAGCGGGTCCGCAACGCCCGGGACGGGGCCGAGCCGGCCGCCACCACGGGCCGCGACCCCGAGCAGCTCGAGGCCGAGGCGGAGCGGGTGCGCGCCCAGGAGCGGGAGATCACCGCCGAGGTCGAGCGCAACCGCACCGCGCTCGACGAGGCGCTCGGCGCCCGGCAGCGCGCCGAGCAGGAGCACGTCGAGGAGGACCGCCGGGTCGCCGGGCTGCTCCGGGCGGCCGCCGACCGTCGTGAGGGCCTGGCCCGGCTGCACGGCCAGGTCAACGCGCTGAAGAGCCGGGCCTCGGCCGCCGACGAGGAGGTGGGCCGGCTGACCGCGACCCGCGAGGAGGCGGTCGCCCGCGCCGAGCGGGCCACCCGGGACTTCACCGCGCTGGAGTCCCGGGTCGCCGGGCTCGACGCGGGGGAGGAGGGCCTCGACGCCGAGCACGAGGGGGCCGCCTCGACGCTGGCCGACCTCGAGGAACGGCTGGCCAAGACCCGCGAGGAGGCGCAGACCGCCGAGCGCGAGCGCACCGGTCTCGCGGCCCGCAAGGAGGCGCTCGAGCTGGGCCTCAACCGCAAGGACGGTGCCGGCGCCCTGCTCGCCGCGAACGACTCGGTCTCCGGCCTGCTCGGCTCGGTCGCCGCGCTGCTCACCGTCCTGCCGGGCTACGAGACCGCGGTGGCCTCCGCCCTCGGCTCCGCGGCCGACGCCGTCGCGGTCGAGCACGTCGACGCCGCCCTGGGCGCGGTCGCGCACCTCAAGGCCGAGGACCTCGGCCGCGCGGGCCTCGTGCTCGGCTCTGCCGTCGTCGACGACCAGGCCTGGCCCGGCCTGCCGGAGGCCGTCACCTACGCCGTCGACGTGGTGGAGGCCCCCGAGACCCTGCGCCCGTCCCTGTCCCGGCTGCTGTTCAAGGTGGCCGTCGTCGACGACCTCGACGCCGCCCGCCGGCTCGTGGCCGACCTGCCCGACGTGACCGCGGTGACCCGCGAGGGTGACCTGCTGGGTGCCCACTTCGTCTCCGGCGGCTCGTCGTCGCAGCCGAGCCTGATCGAGGTGCAGGCGGCGGTCGACGAGGCGGCCCACCAGCTCGGCGAGGCGACCCACTCCTGCGAGCGGCTCGGCTTCGAGCTGGCCCGGCTCGAGGAGGAGCGGGCGCAGGCCCAGCACCGCGTCGACGTCGCCCTGGCCAAGCTGCACGAGTCCGACGCCACCTTGGCGGCGGTGGCCGAGGAGCTCGGCCAGCTGGGCTCGCTGGCCCGGTCCGCCAAGGGCGAGGCCGAGCGGGTGACCGCCGCGATCGCCAAGGCCGAGGAGTCGCGGGCGCGCGACCTGGCCGGCCTGGCGGAGCTCGAGGAGCGGCTGGCCACGGCCGAGGACGCCTCCGACGAGGAGCCCGACACCGCGCTGCGGGAGCAGCTGGCCGACCAGGCCCGCGCCAGCCGGCAGGCCGAGATGGACGCCCGCCTCGCCCTGCGCACCGCCGAGGAGCGGGCGCGGGCCCTCAGCGGCCGGGCCGACTCGCTGCGGCGGGCCGCCCAGGCCGAGCGGGACGCCCGGGCCCGCGCGGTCGCCCGGCGCGAGCGGCTGGTCCGGGAGGGCCGGGTCGCCGAGGCGGTGGCCCGCGGCGTCGCGGTCACCCTCGAGCGGCTGGAGGTCTCGATCACGGCCGCCGCGGACCGGCGCTCCGCCGTCGAGGAGGCCCGCCGGGGCCGCGAGGAGGAGCTCCTCGGCGTGCGCACCCGGCTGCGGGAGCTGGCCAAGGAGCTCGACGAGCTGGTCAGCACGGTGCACCGCGACGAGATGGCGCGCACCCAGCAGCGGATGCGGATCGAGCAGCTCGAGGAGCGCGCCCTCGACGAGCTCGGCCTCGAGGCCGAGGCGCTGGTCGAGGACTACGGCCCGGACAACCTCGTCCCCCCGGTGCTCACCGCCGAGCAGCAGGCCGCGCTCGACGCCGACCCGGAGGCGCCGGCTCCCGAGCCCGTCCCGTTCGTGCGCGAGGAGCAGCAGAAGCGGCTGCGGTCGGCCGAGCGGGCGCTGTCCATGCTCGGCAAGGTGAACCCGCTCGCCCTCGAGGAGTTCAGTGCGCTGGAGGAGCGCCACCAGTTCCTCGGCGAGCAGCTCGAGGACCTGCGCAAGACCCGCCGCGACCTGCTCGACATCGTCCGCGAGGTCGACGAGCGCGTCGAGCAGGTGTTCACCGAGGCCTGGAACGACGTCAACGCCGCCTTCGACGGGGTCTTCAAGCGGCTGTTCCCCGGCGGTGAGGGCCGCCTGGTGCTCACCGACCCCGGCAACATGCTCACCACCGGCATCGAGGTCGAGGCGCGCCCGCCCGGGACGAAGGTCAAGCGGCTCTCGCTGCTGTCCGGCGGCGAGCGGTCGCTGGTGGCGGTGGCCTTCCTGGTCTCCCTGTTCAAGGCCCGCCCGTCGCCGTTCTACATCCTCGACGAGGTCGAGGCGGCGCTCGACGACACCAACCTCGGCCGCCTGCTGGAGATCTACGAGGAGCTGCGCGAGAACAGCCAGCTGCTGGTGATCACCCACCAGAAGCGCACCATGGAGGTCGGCGACGCGCTCTACGGCGTGAGCATGCGGGGCGACGGCGTCTCCGCGGTGATCAGCCAGCGGCTCCGCGAGGCCGAGCCGGCGTGACCCCCCGATGAGCGACCGCGCACCCCGCCCGGTGCGGGGCGACTACGTCGCGTGGCGCCGGGCCACCACCCGGTGGGCCGACGACGACGCCTACGGCCACATGAACAACGCGACCTACTACGAGCTGTTCGACACCGCGGTCAACGCGCACCTGTTCGAGACGACCGGGCTCAACATCCGCAGCCTGCCGGCGATCGGGGTCGTCGCGGAGACCTCCTGCCGCTACTTCCGCGAGATCGGCTTCCCCGAGCCGGTCGACATGGGCCTGGTCGTGGAGAAGGTCGGCACCTCCTCGGTCGTCTACCGCATCGGGCTGTTCCAGGGCGACGGCGACGAGGCTGCCGCCGAGGGCCGCTTCGTGCACGTCTACGTCGACAACGCCCACGGTCCCGGGCAGCGGCCGGTCCGCCCCCTGCCCGACGAGATCCGCGCCGTCGTCACCGCGCTGCTCCCGGCCGGCTGAGGTTTGCCCCGGCCCGTCGCGGGCACCGGGGAGACAAACACCACGTCGGACCGGCTGGTCCGGCGTGGGACCATGGAGGTGGCGCCCGGTACCGCGGCGTCCCCGTCCCTCGAACCCTCGGGAGATGTTTCTCGCGTGATCTGGATCCTCTTCGCGATGCTGGGCATCATCCTGCTGGCCGGTCTGGTCGTGGTGTACGTCGCCTTCCCGCACCGGGGCGAGGAGGTGCCCAACGCGCCGTGGGTCGGTGAGGCCATGCGCAAGGGCGTGAACCTCCTGCCCACCCTCGACAACCAGTCGGACGAGCAGAAGTACGACACCCCGTCCCGGGAGAAGCAGCACCACTGACGCCCGTCCGGCGTCGGCCCGCCGATGTGATGGGATACCCGGGTGCCTGAGTACATCGTCCTGATCATCGCGCTCGCCGTCCTGCTGGTCGGCGGGCTCGCCGGCCTCGTGACCACCCGGGTCCGTGGCCGCCGCCGTACGCCGGCCCCACCCCCGCCCACCGCCCCGACCGCACCGAGCGAGCCCCGCGTCGGTGACGACGCCGAGACCCCCCGGGACACCCCCACCCGGACCGTCGAGGACGCCGAGCTCCCCGGCGACACCCTCACCGCCCCGCCGGTCGAGAGGCCCGAGTCGACCGCCAGCCGTCTGGTCCGGCTCCGGCAGCGGCTGGCCCGCTCGCAGAGCCCGCTGGGCCGTGGGCTGCTCGCCCTGCTCTCCCGCGACATCATCGACGAGGACACCTGGGAGGAGATCGAGGACCTGCTGATCACCGCCGACGTGGGCGTCGCGCCGACCCAGGAGCTGGTCGCCCGGCTGCGCACCCGGGTCAAGGTCGAGGGGGTCTCGTCGGCCTCCGTGCATGACATCCTCCGCGAGGAGCTGGTCACGCTGGTCGACCCCAGCCTGGACCGCTCGCTGTCGGTCGACCGGCACGGGGGCACCCCGGCCGTGGTCCTCATGGTCGGCGTCAACGGCACCGGCAAGACCACCACGGTCGGCAAGCTGGCCCGCGTCCTGGTCGCCGAGGACAAGCAGGTGGTGCTCGGCGCGGCCGACACCTTCCGGGCCGCCGCGGCCGAGCAGCTGGCCACCTGGGGTGAGCGGGTCGGCGTGCCCGCCATCCGGGGTCCCGAGGGCAGCGACCCGGCGAGCGTGGCCTTCGAGGCGGTTCGCTCCGGCATCGAGCAGGAGGCCGACGTGGTCCTGGTGGACACGGCCGGGCGGCTGCAGAACAAGGCCGGGCTGATGGACGAGCTCGGGAAGGTCAAGCGCGTGGTCGAGAAGCAGGCACCGGTCACCGAGGTGCTGCTGGTGCTGGACGCGACGACGGGTCAGAACGGGCTGCAGCAGGCCCGGGTCTTCCGCGAGGTCGTCGACGTGACCGGCATCGTGCTGACCAAGCTCGACGGCTCCGCGAAGGGCGGCATCGTGGTCGCCGTGCAGCGGGAGCTGGGCGTGCCGGTCAAGCTCGTCGGCCTGGGCGAGGGCGCGGACGACCTCGCACCGTTCGACCCCGAGGCGTTCGTCGACGCCCTGCTGGGCGACACCGCCGCCTGACCCCGGCTGCGGCCCGCGGCGCCGCTCCGGTCAGGCCCCGACGCCCCGCAGGGTGAACTCCACGAGCGTGTCGGCGTCCTCGATGCGCGGCATCGGCCGGTGCGTGATCGCGCGGGTGGCCAGGAGGCCCCCGAGCCACTGGACCGCGCTGTCCACGTCGATGTCCGGGCGCACCTGGCCGCGGGCGATGGCCCGCTCGAAGGTCTCCCGGGAGGCCGCCTCGCGGCGCTCGGTGGACTCCCGGTGCAGCGCGGCGATCCGGTCGTCGCGCACCGACTCGGCGATCGACGTCCGCAGGAAGGCCTCACCCTCCGGGGTGTTCACGAACGCCAGGACCGAGCGGTAGCTCGCGGCGAGGTCGGCGCGGATGTCCCCGGTGTCCGGCTCCGGCATCTCCGCCGAGTAGAGCGTCTCCATGGCCGCCACGGCGAGGTCCTCCTTGGACGGCCAGCGGCGGTAGACCGTCGCCTTGCCGACGCCGGCGCGGGTCGCCACGTCGTCGACCGTGGTGCGGTCGAAGCCGCGCTGGAGCAGCAGCTCGGCCGCCGCGGTGGTGATCCGGTCGTCCGTCTCCGGGTCGCGGGGACGGCCCCGGCCGCGGCGTACCTGCAGGTCCCCCCGAGGCACGTCACCGATGTCTGGTGTCGGGCTCGTTGTCATGGTGCGGACCCTAGTCGGATTTTCGATACTCGACAAAGGTTGGCGTATGGATATTTACGCTCCGTGCGTACGCCGTCTCCGTCATCTGCTCGTAACACGGGGCGGGGAACCGTCACCTCGCCGCAACACGGCTCGGTGCGGGTTGAAACCTGGACAGACCAGGGTGTGGGGCATCGGGGTGGTGCCGGTTCGACAGCGAGGTCGAGCCCCGCCCACTCGCTCCCCGCACACCTTCAAGAGGTAGAGATACATGGATACTGGCGATACCGCTTGGGTGCTGGCCTCCGCGGCGTTGGTGCTGCTGATGACCCCAGGCCTCGCACTGTTCTACGGCGGCATGGTCCGGGCCAAGAGCGTCCTGAACATGATGATGATGAGCTTCGGCGCCCTCGCCCTCATCAGCGTCCTGTGGGTGCTCTACGGCTACTCGGTCGCCTTCGGCAACGACGTGGGCGGCGGCCTCCTGGGCAGTCCCACCGAGTTCTTCGGGCTGAGCAAGCTGATCGGGACCGCGGGTCTCGACAAGGGCTTCGCCGCCACCCACCTGGTGTTCACGATCCCGTCGCTGGCGTTCGTCGCCTTCCAGGCCGTGTTCGCCATCATCACCGTCGCTCTCATCTCGGGTGCGATCGCGGACCGGGCCCGGTTCGGTCCCTGGATGGTCTTCGCGGGCATCTGGGCCACCGTCGTCTACTTCCCGGTCGCCCACTGGGTCTTCGCGTTCAACGGCGCGCAGTCCGCGAAGGGCGGCTGGATCGCCAACAAGCTGCTCGCGATCGACTTCGCCGGCGGCACCGCGGTGCACATCAACGCCGGTGCGGCCGGCCTGGCCCTCGCGCTGGTGCTCGGCAAGCGCGTCGGCTGGAAGCGTGACCCGATGCGCCCGCACAACCTGCCGCTGGTCATGATCGGCGCCGGCCTGCTGTGGTTCGGCTGGTTCGGGTTCAACGCCGGCTCCGCGCTGGGCGCCAACGGCCAGGCCGCCGAGGTCTGGGTCACCACGATGGTCGCCACCGGCGCCGCGGCGCTCGGCTGGCTGCTCGTGGAGAAGCTCCGGGACGGCCACGCCACCTCGCTGGGCGCGGCGTCCGGCGTGGTCGCCGGGCTGGTCGCGATCACCCCGTCCTGCTCGTCGGTCACGCCGCTCGGCGCGATCGCGGTGGGTCTGCTGGCCGGCGTGTTCTGCGCGATGGCCGTGGGGCTGAAGTTCCGCTTCGGGTTCGACGACTCGCTCGACGTGGTCGGCGTGCACCTGGTGGGTGGCCTCTGGGGCACCCTCGCGGTGGGCCTGTTCGCCTCGGCGGCGACCACCGCCGGTGTCGACGGCCTGTTCTACGGCGGCGGCCTCGACCAGCTCTGGCGGCAGGCCGTCGGCGCGTTCGCGGTGCTGATCTACTCGTTCGTGATCACCCTCGTGCTCGGGTTCGTCATCGCCAAGACGATGGGCTTCCGGCTCTCCGAGGAGGACGAGGTCGAGGGCATCGACGGTGTGGAGCACGCCGAGTCGGCGTACGACTTCGCCACCTCCGGTGGCGGTGGCCGGTCCCTGACCGGCAGCCACCTGCCGACCGCGAAGGCCCAGGCCGACGCCGAGGCGCGGGGGGTGAACGCGTGAAGCTCGTGACCGCGGTGATCAAGCCGCACAAGTGGGAAGAGGTCCGCGAGGCGCTGGAGACCTTCGGCGTCACCGGGATGACCGTGAGCGAGGTCAGCGGCTACGGCCGGCAGAAGGGCCACACCGAGGTCTACCGCGGCGCGGAGTACGACATCGCGCTGGTGCCCAAGATCCGGATCGAGATCGTCGTGGAGTCCGCGGACGTCGACGACATCGTGGGGATCATCGTGAAGACCGCCCAGACCGGCCGGATCGGCGACGGCAAGGTGTGGGTGCAGCCGGTGGACGCGGTGGTCCGCGTGCGCACCGGCGACCGCGACGAGGCGGCGCTCTGACACCTGCTGCGGAGCACGTCTGAGCCAGGCGGGAGCCGGCGGGACCGCGAGGTCACCCCGGTTCCCGCCTGGTGCGTCACGGCAGGATGGAGCTGGACCCGAACAGGAGAGGCGGCAGCAGATGAAGCTGGTCACCGCGGTCGTGAAGCCGCACAAGTGGGAGGACGTCCGCTCCGCCCTCGAGATGGCGGGCGTGACGGGCATGACCGTCAGCGAGGTCAGCGGCTCCGGCCGGCAGAAGGGCCACACCGAGGTCTACCGCGGCGCGGAGTACGACATCGCGCTGGTGCCCAAGATCCGGATCGAGATCGTCGTCGACGACCCCGAGGTCGACGACGTCGTCGGGGCGATCGTCAAGACCGCCCGCACCGGCAAGATCGGCGACGGCAAGGTCTGGGTCCAGACGGTCGACAGCGTGGTGCGGGTGCGCACCGGGGACGCGGACGAGGCAGCGCTCTGAGGCTGACCCGATGACCCAGGCCGAACGCCGGCGCCGCACCGCGGAGGCGGACGAGCTGTGCTCCGCCGCCCTCGCCAAGGCGCTCGACGGCGCCGACGACACCGGGGTGGCCCTGGTGGCGGTCGGCGGGTACGGCCGCTCGGAGCTGGCGCCGCACAGCGACCTGGACCTGGTCCTCGTGCACGCCGACGAGGTCGACGTACGCCGGGTCGCGCAGGAGGTCTGGTACCCGCTGTGGGACGCCGGCGCGAACATCGACCACTCGGTGCGCGCGATCTCGGAGGTCACCGACACCGCCCGCGACGACCCGCGGGTCGCGCTCGGGCTGCTGGACGCCCGCCACCTGGCGGGCGACCCGAACCTCACCCTGAGGCTGCGGGCCGACCTGCTCGCACACTGGCGCCGCGACGCGCGCCGGCAGCTGCCCGCGCTGCGGGAGCTCGTCGACCGCCGCGGCGAGCGCACCGGCGAGCTGGCGCACGCGTCCGTGCCCGACCTCAAGGAGTCCGTCGGCGGCCTCCGGGACGCGACGGTGCTCCGGGCGCTGGTCGCCACCTGGCTCGTCGACGTCTCGCACGCGGACCTCGAGCCGAGCCGGCTGGCCCTGCTCGACGTGCGCGACGTGCTCCACGAGGTGGCCGGACGGGCCACCGACCGGGTCGCGCCCGAGACCTGGCCCGAGCTTGCCGCCCGCCTCGGCCTGCCCGACGACGGCTCGGCGCAACGCCAGGTCCGCGAGGTGGGCCGCCGGATCACGCACCTGTCCCGGCTCACCTGGCAGCGCGTCGACGCCGTGCTGGCCCGGCCGGCCGCGACCCGCCGCCGGGCCCCGGAGCTCGAGCGCGTCGCGCCCGGGGTCGCGGTCTCCCGGGGCGAGGTCGTGCTGGACCGGGGGACCGCCCCCGCGAGCGACCCGCACCTGCTGGTGCGCGCCGCCGCCGAGGCCGCCGAGCGCCGCCTGGTGCTCTCGCCGACCACCGCCGCCCGCCTCGGCCGCGAGGGGGCCGAGCTGCCCGAGCCGTGGAGCCGCGAGGCCCGCAACCTGTTCACCCGCCTGCTCGCGGCCGGTCCCGGGCTGCTCCCGGTCTGGGAGACGCTCGACGAGACCGGTGCCCTGGGGCGGCTGCTGCCCGAGTGGGAGCGGGTCCGGCTGCTGCCGCACGCGTCGGTCGTGCACCGGTTCACCGTGGACCGGCACCTGGTCGAGACCTGCATCGAGGCCTCGCGGCTGATCCGCCGGGTGTCCCGCCCCGACGTGCTGATGGTGGCGGCCCTGCTGCACGACCTGGGCAAGGGCCAGCTCGTCGACCACTCGGTCGCGGGCGAGCCGCTGGCCGCCGCGGCCGCGGCCCGGATGGGGTTCGACGAGCGGGAGGTGGCCCTGGTCCGCGGGCTGGTGCGCTGGCACCTGCTGCTGGCCGAGGTCTCCACCACCCGCGACCTCGAGGACCCGGCGACGGTGGCGTACGTCGTCGAGCGCGTGCCGGACGCGGAGACCCTGGACCTGCTCGCGGTGCTCACCGAGGCGGACGCGCGGGCCACCTCCCCGAAGGCGTGGACGACCTGGCGGGCCGGGCTCGTCGCGGACCTCGCCCGCCGGGTACGACGCGTGCTCACCGAGGAGGCCGGGCCGGAGGAGACCCAGGAGACCCCGCCGGACATCGAGGTGCCCCCGGCCGTGCGCGCGGACCCGCGGCTGGTCGACGTACGCCTGGCGACGGGGGAGGACGGGGCCACGGTGACCGTCGTGTCGGGGGACCGGACCGGGCTGATCGCGGACGTCGCCGGGGCGCTGACCGTCCAGCGGGCGTCGATCCGGTCGGCGCGCGCGTGGACCCAGGACGACCTGGCGATCTCCGTGTGGGACGTCGACGACACCCACCTCGACGAGGGCATCCTGCGGCAGCGGCTCGAGGCGGTCGTCTCCGGCCGGACCGACCCGACAGCGCGGCTGCGCCCACCCCGGGACGCGGGGCTGGAGCCCTCGGTGCAGGTGCGGCACGACGCGTCGCACCAGGCCACGGTGATGGAGGTCCGGGTGGAGGACCGGCCCGGGGTGGTCTACCTCGTGTGCTCCGCGCTGGCCCGGCTCGACGTGAGCGTGCGGTCGGCGCACCTGACCACGCTGGGACCGCAGGCGGTGGACGTGTTCTACGTGCAGGAGCAGGGCGCGGGCGCGCTCAGCGACGAGCGGGCGGCGTCGGCGGTGCACGCGGTCCGGCAGGCGCTGCTGGACCCGGTTACCCTTGACGCTGACCGCGGCTGAGGACGATCCGGCCGCCGTACGCTCTCCGACCGGACCCGAGGACTGACCAGCTGTGTTCACCACTCTTTCCGACCGCCTCGCCGCGACGTTCAAGAACCTCCGCGGCAAGGGACGGCTCTCGGAGGCCGACATCGACGCGACGGCCCGGGAGATCCGGATCGCGCTGCTCGAGGCGGACGTCGCGCTGCCCGTGGTCAAGCAGTTCGTCGACGCCGTCAAGCTGCGGGCCCGCGGCGAGGAGGTCAGCCAGGCGCTGAACCCCGCCCAGCAGATCGTGAAGATCGTCAACGAGGAGCTCGTGACGATCCTCGGCGGCGAGACCCGCCGGCTGCGCTTCGCGAAGACCCCGCCGACCGTCCTGATGCTGGCCGGCCTCCAGGGCTCCGGCAAGACCACCCTCGCCGCCAAGCTCGCGCTCTGGCTCAAGGAGCAGGGCAACAGCCCGCTGCTGGTCGCGGCCGACCTGCAGCGCCCCAACGCGGTCAACCAGCTCCAGGTCAACGGCGAGCGGGTCGGGGTCACGGTGTTCGCGCCCGAGCCGGGCAACGGGGTCGGCGACCCGGTCGCGGTCGCCCGGGCCGGTGTCGCGGAGGCGAAGCGGACCCTGCACGACGTGGTCATCGTCGACACGGCGGGCCGGCTCGGTATCGACGCCGAGATGATGCAGCAGGCCGCCGACATCCGCGACGCGGTCACGCCCGACGAGATCCTGTTCGTGGTCGACGCGATGGTCGGCCAGGACGCGGTGAACACCGCGCGGGCCTTCCTCGACGGCGTCGGCTACGACGGCGTGGTGCTCACCAAGCTCGACGGTGACGCCCGCGGCGGTGCGGCGCTGTCGATCGCCTCGATCACCGGCAAGCCGGTCATGTTCGCCTCCGCCGGTGAGAAGCCGACCGACTTCGACCTCTTCCACCCCGACCGGATGGCGTCGCGGATCCTCGACATGGGTGACGTGCTCACCCTGATCGAGCAGGCCGAGAAGACCTTCGACCAGGAGCAGGCCGCGAAGGCCGCCGCCAAGCTGACCGGCCGCGGCGGCGACTTCACCCTCGACGACTTCCTCCAGCAGATGCAGCAGCTGCGCAAGATGGGCTCGCTGTCGAAGATCATGGGGATGCTGCCCGGGATGGGGCAGTTCCGCGAGCAGCTCGAGAACTTCGACGAGCGCGAGATCGACCGGATCCAGGCGATCATCCAGTCGATGACGCCGGCCGAGCGGGCGAACCCCAAGATCATCGACGGCTCGCGCCGCTCCCGCATCTCCCGCGGCTCCGGCACCCAGGTCTCCGACGTCAACTCGCTCGTCGACCGGTTCTTCGAGGCGCGCAAGATGATGATGTCGATCGCCAAGAACGGCCAGGTCCCGGGCATGCCCGGCATGCCGGGCGTGCTCACCGGCAAGCGGGCCAAGGGCAAGCAGCAGCCGAAGAAGGCCAAGGCCCGGCGCGGCTCGGGCAACCCAGCGAAGCGCGCGGCCGCGGAGAAGGCCGCCGCCGAGCGGCCGAGCGGCGGGGCGAACGGCGGCAACCCGTTCGGGCTGCCCGCCGGGGCCGACGAGGACTTCGACCCGTCGTCCCTCGAGCTGCCCGCCGACCTGTCGAAGTACCTCAAGTAGGACCGCTACGGTCGGGGCATGAGTGCCCAGACGACGAGTGCCCAGGGAAGCGCGCTGAGGTTCCGAGGTCCGGTGCTGCCGGACGGCGAGGTCCGCGACCTGTACGTCGTGGACGGGCGGGTCACCTACGAGCCGGTGGCCTCCGCCGAGCTGGTCGCCGAGGGCTGGATCGTCCCCGGGCTGGTCGACGCGCACTGCCACGTCGGGCTCGACGAGAACGGCGCGGTCCCCGAGGACGTCCAGGAGAAGCAGGCGCTCACCGACCGCGACGCGGGGGCGCTGCTGCTGCGCGACTGCGGCTCCGCGGCCGACACCGCCTGGATCCACGAGCGCGACGACCTGCCGCGGCTGGTCAGGGCGGGCCGGCACATCGCCCGCACCAGGCGCTACATCCGCAACTACGCCCACGAGATCGAGCCCGAGGACCTGCCGGCGTACGTCGCGCAGGAGGCGCAGCGCGGGGACGGCTGGGTGAAGCTCGTCGGGGACTGGATCGAGCGGGACGCCGGCGACCTCACGCCCTCGTGGACGCGGGAGTCGCTCGACGCGGCGATGAAGGTGGCCCACGAGCACGGGGCCCGGGTCACCGCCCACGTGTTCGGCGAGGATGCGCTGCCGGACCTGATCGGCTCCGGGATCGACTGCATCGAGCACGGCACGGGGCTCTCCGCCGACCTCGTCGACCAGATGGTCGCGAACGGGGTGGCGCTGGTGCCGACGGTCAAGCAGCTGGGCAACTTCCCGGCCTAC
>DASTGV010000262.1:0-8669 GCA_035718765.1 Nocardioidaceae bacterium | reverse complement strand
CCGTGCGGGCCGCGCTGCACGATGCGGCCCTTGTCGACGACCACGACGTCGTCGGCGTTCTCGGCGGTCGACATCCGGTGCGCGATGGTGACCGACGTGCGGCCGCGCTGGAGGCGCTCGAGGGCGCGGGAGATCCGCATCTCGAGGGCCGGGTCGACCGCGCTGGTCGCCTCGTCGAGCACCAGCAGGTCCGGGTCGGCCAGGTGCGCGCGGACCAGCGCGACCAGCTGCCGCTCCCCCGCCGACAGCGACTCGCCGCGCTGGCCGACGCGGGTGTCGAGGCCCCACGGCAGGGTGTCCAGCCAGTCGGTCAGGCCGAGCTGCTCGACGGCCTCGTGGATCTCGGCGTCGGTCGCGTCGAGCTTGCCGTACAGCGCGTTCGCCCGCAGGGTCGCGTCGAAGAGGAAGCCCTCCTGCGGCACCAGCACCACCCGCTCGCGCAGCGAGGAGAACGGCACCTCGCGCAGGTCGATCCCGTCGAGCCGGACGACGCCGGTGGTCGGGTCCATCAGCCGGGTGAGCAGCTTGGCCAGCGTCGTCTTGCCGGAGCCGGTCTCGCCCACCACGGCCACCCGGGTGTTCGGGGCGATCTCGAGGTCGATGTCGTGCAGCACCGGCGCGCCGCCGGGGTAGGCGAACCCGACGTCCTCGAAGGAGATCGTCACCGCCTCGCGCGGCAACGGGGTGCCGGCCTCGCGTGGGTCGAGCACGTCGGCGGGGGTGTCCAGGATGCCGATGACCCGCCGCCAGCCGGCGATCGCGTTCTGCGCGTCGGTGAGCACCTGCGTGCCGATCTGCACCGGGCCGACGAACAGCGAGACCAGGAACGCGAACGCCAGCACCTTGCCCGCGGTGATCTGCCCGTCGACGCCGAGCAGCACGCCGACGACCAGGACACCGGCGTTCGCGAGACCCGCGGAGACGACGCCGAGCGAGAACGAGAACGCGGTGAGCCCCTGCGCCTTCGTGCTGGCCTGCTTGTAGCGCTCGATCGCGTCGTCGATGCGCTCCTGGGTGCGCCGCTCGATCGCGTAGGACCGGACCGTCGCGGCACCCACCACGGGCTCGGAGACCTTGCTGAGCATGACGCCGACCTGCTGGCGCACGATGCCGTACGCCGCCGACAGCCGTCGCTGGAAGTAGCGCAGCGACAGGAACAGCGGCAGGAAGCAGACCCAGACCACGATCGTCAGCTGCCAGCTGTAGATCGCCATCACGATGGTCGCGACCAGCACCTGCCCGACGCTGACGATCGAGATGATCCCGCCGAAGACCAGGAACTGCGAGACCTGGTCGACGTCGCTGGTGACCCGCGAGACGAGGGCGCCGCGGCGCTCGGTGTTCTGGGTCAGCAGCGGCAGGTCGTGCACGTGGCGGAACGCCTTGGTCCGCAGCGTGGCCAGGCCGCGCTCGGCGCTGGTGAACAGCCGGTAGGTCATCTTGTACGACGCGACGCCGGTGACCAGCACCGCGACCGCGGCGATCGCGGCCACCACCGCGACGAAGCGCAGGTCCGGGCCACCGGGCGCGTTCACGCCCTTGTCCAAGGTCTGCTGCACCGAGACGGGTACGACGATCCGGCCGATGGTCGCGACCACCGCGAAGGCGAGCGTCCCGCGCAGCCCGTCGGTCAGCTCCGGCGACAGCTCGATGCCGCGCCGAATGGTCTGCATCGCGGGGAGCGACTCGCCGCTGTCCATGCCGGTGCCGGTCGTGGTCGTGGTGGTGCTCACGTGCTCACCTCCGCCTCGGGCTGCTCCTGCTCGTAGGCGTTGACCAGGTCGGCGTAGTCGCTGTTGCGGGCCAGCAGCTCGGTGTGCGTGCCCTGGTCCTCGACGTGCCCGTCCTTGAGGTACACCACCTGGTCCGCGAGCGCGATCGTCGCCTTGCGGTAGGCGACGACCACGACCGTCGCGTCGTCCGCGCCGGTGCGCAGCGCGGCCAGGATCCGGGCCTCGACCTCGGGGTCGACGGCGGAGGTGGCGTCGTCCATGACCAGCAGCCGCGGTCGCCGCACCAGCGCGCGGGCCAGCGACAGCCGCTGCCGCTGGCCGCCGGACAGGGTCGTGCCGCGCTCCCCCAGCCGGGTGTCCAGGCCCTGCGGCAATGCGGCGACGAACCCGTCGGCCTGCGCCGTCCGCAGCGCCGCCCACACCTCGTCGTCGGCCACGTCCGCGTCCAGCGTCACGTTGCCGCGCACGTCGTCGTCGAAGAGGAACGCCTGCTGCGGCACCAGCGCGGCCTGCTCGGCCAGCGCGCCGGGCGCCAGGTCGCGCAGGTCGCGACCGTCGACGAGCACCGCGCCCTCGACCGGGTCGACCAGCCGCAGCAGCAGGGACGTGAGCGTGCTCTTGCCGCTGGCCGTCGCGCCCACGAGCGCGACGGTCCGGCCGGGCTCGACGGTGAAGCTGAGGTCGGACAGCAGCTCCGGACCGTCGGCGTAGCGGTAGGCCAGGTCGCGCACGTCGAGGCGGGCCCCGCTCCCCACGGGCTCGAGCCGACGGTCGCCGTACGCCATCTCGCCGGTGGCGTCCAGCACCGCCTGCACCCGGCCGAAGCCGACGACGCTGCGCGGGAACTCACCGACCAGCCAGCCGAGCGAGCGGATCGGGAAGGACACGATCGTCAGCAGGTAGGCGATGGTGACGACGTTGCCCGGGTCGGTGAGGCCGGACTCGACGCGGACCACGCCGACGGCGAGGACGAGCAGCACGCCGAGGTTGGGCAGCGCCTCCAGCAGCGGGTCGAAGACGGCGCGGATCCGGCCGGCCCGGATGTTCACCTCGCGCAGCTGCTGCGCCTTGACGGCGAAGCGCTCGGTCTCCTCGGCCTCGCGGCCCAGGCTCTTCACGACCAGCGCGCCGTCGAAGGACTCGTGGGCCACCTCGCTGAGCTCGGCCCGCAGCGCCTGGGCGCGGGTCATCAGCGGGGACTGGAGGCGTTGGAAGACGATGTTCGTGACGATGACCAGCGGGAACACCAGCAGCCCGACGAAGGCCAGCACCAGGTCGGTGAAGAGCATCTGCCCCACCGCGATCACCATCATCGCGACGGTGCCGACGGCCATCGGCAGCGGCGCGATCGGCGCCCAGGCGGCCTCGACGTCGGAGTTGGCGTTCGAGAGCAGCTGACCCGTCGGGTGCTGCTGGTGCCACGACATCGGCAGCCGGAGGTACTGGCGGGTCACGGCGCGCCGGTAGTGCGCCTGCATGCGGTACTGCATGACGCCGGCGCCGAGCCGCCGCGCCACGATGCCCACGGCGCGCAGGATGGCGACCCCGAGGAAGAGCGCGACGATCGTGACCAGGCCGCCCGGTCGGATCTCCCCGTCCTGGAACGCCGGCAGCACGACGTGGTCGGTGGACCAGCCGAGCACCCAGGCGTCCGCGACCGTGAGCGCGCCGAACAGCACGCTGCCCAGGGTGGAGAGGGTGAAGATCCACGGCTCGCGCCGGATGGCGACACCGAGGACGCGGAAGCCGTCGCGCAGCGTGCCCTCTCGGTTCGTCACGGGGCCACCCTACGATCGGCAGCATGACGAGACTCGCGCAGACCGAGCGCGCCGCCCTGTGCGACACCGCCCTCCAGGTCGGGCAGGACCAGCCGACGCTCTGCGGCGAGTGGGACGTGAAGGACCTGGTCGTGCACCTGCTGGTCCGGGAGGGCAGCCCGGCCGCCGCCGGCATCGTGGTGAAGCCGCTGGCGAAGGTGCTCGACCTCGAGATGCGCCGGGTCGGGCGACGGCCGTTCATCGAGCTGGTCGAGAAGCTCCGGCACGGTCCGCCGAAGTGGTCGCCGTACGCCGTCCCGAAGCTGGACGCGACGCTGAACACGCTGGAGTACTTCGTGCACCACGAGGACATCCGCCGTGCGCAGCAGGACTGGACGGCCCGCACGCTCGACGCGGACGCGGAGAAGCTGCTCTGGTCGATGGTGCGCAGCGCCGGCAAGGCATTGACCCGCAGCGCGCCGGTGGGCGTCTCGATCGAGAACTCCGTCACCGGGTCGCGCGCGGTGCTCAAGAACGGGAGCCCGTCGGTGACGGTCCGCGGGGTGCCCAGCGAGGTGGTGCTGTTCGTGTTCGGGCGCAAGGCGCAGTCCGACGTCGAGCTGCTCGGCGACGAGGCGGACGTCGCCCGGCTGCGCGAGTCGTCCCTCGGCGTCTGAGCGCCGCGCGCGGGGACAGGGGCCAAGGTCCCGACGCGGACCACCCCGACGTCCGTCGCCGGTGACCCGATCGGGCGTCCCTCTCGACGGCTCGTTGGTGTCAGGGTGGCGGTATGACAGCCCGGACCGGGTCTCCGGCCGCCACGGGGCAGCATCCCGTGGCGCGCATGCTTGCCGAGACCACCGTGGCGCTGGTGCTGCTCACGGCGGGCTACGCCCTCGTCCCGTTCCACCTGGACCGGAGCAGCGGGTTCGTCCTCCGGGTGGCCCTGTCCGTGCTCGCCCTGGTCGGTCTCGGTTTCGTGATCCGGGCGCACGTCCGGCACAGCCGCCGGGTGCTGAGCAAGAGCTACCTGCGGGTGGAGTACCTGATCGGCGCCTTCTACCTGATCGTGCTGGGGTTCGCCCTGCTGTACGCCGTCACCGCCCAGATCTCACCGGACCAGTTCGTGGGGGTGGACGGCCGCGTGTCCGCGCTGTACCTGTCCACGACCGTCGTCTCGACCGTGGGCCTGGGCGACGTGCACCCGAGCGAGCCGGCCGCCCGGATCATGTGCATCGCGCAGATGCTGTTCGACACGGTCTACCTGGGTGCCGGCCTGCGCCTGCTGACCATGCGTTCCTCCCCGCAGCAGGACGACAAGTGACGTCGCTGGGCGCCAACGCACCCGCGTGGGTGGCGGCCGGGCTGGTGCTGCTCGATTTCTCGGTCAAGGTCACCGCCCTGGGGGTGCTCCCCCAGAACCGCCGGCCATCGTCGGCGACCGCGTGGCTGCTGCTCGTGTTCTTCCTGCCGTTCGTCGGCATCCTCGCCTTCCTGCTGATCGGCAGCACGTCGGTCGACCGGGGACGCCGCCGGATGCACCGGGAGGTCAACGAGCTCGTCCGGGCGCGCATCGAGGCCGCCGGACCCGACGCGACGCACGCGACCCAGGACGTCGAGCCCGCGTGGCTGCGGACGGCGACGTACCTCAACCAGCACCTCGGCACGCTGCCGGCCACCGGGGGCAACGCCGCGCGGCTGATGCCGGTCTACGAGGAGTCGATCGCCGAGATGACCGCCGCGGTTGGTGAGGCCGACCATTTCGTGAGCGTGGAGTTCTTCATCATGTCCTGGGACCACCTGACCGCACCCTTCTTCGAGGCGCTCGCCAAGGCGGTAGACCGGGGCGTCGAGGTGCGGGTCCTGTTCGACCACCTGGCCAGCCGCGGGATCCCCGGCTACAAGGACATGCTCCGCCGCTTCGACGACGCCGGCTTCCAGTGGCACCCGATGCTTCCCCTCCAGCCGTTGAAGGGGCACTGGCGCCGGCCCGACCTGCGCAACCACCGCAAGATGCTCGTGGTCGACGGCCGGGTCGCGGTGACCGGCTCCCAGAACCTCATCGAGCCGAGCTACGACAAGCCCAAGCTCCAGCGGGCCGGGCGGCAGTGGCGGGAGCTCACGGTCCGGCTGACCGGGCCTGTGGTCAGCTCGCTCAGCGTCGTGTTCGCCACCGACTGGTACCTCGAGACCCACGAGGTGCTCGACCCGACGCACTTCGCGACGCCCCCCGGCGGGCACCCGCCCGGTGAGGTCAGCTGCCAGGTGGTGCCCAGCGGACCGGGCTTCCCCAACGAGAACAACCTGCGGCTGTTCAACACGCTGATCTACGGCGCCCGCTCGCGGCTGTCGCTGACCAGCCCGTACTTCGTGCCCGACGAGTCCCTTCTGTACGCCGTCACGACCGCCGCCCAGCGCGGGGTGGCCGTCGAGCTGTTCGTGTCCGAGAAGGCAGACCAGCTGATGGTCGGCCACGCGCAGATGTCCTACTACCAGGCGCTGCTCGAGGCCGGCGTCCGCATCTACCTCTACCCGGAGCCCTTCGTGCTGCACTCCAAGCACTTCTCGGTCGACGACGACGTCATCATCATCGGCTCCAGCAACATGGACATGCGCTCCTTCGGTCTCAACTTCGAGGTGTCGCTGATGGCGTTCGGCGGCGATATCGTGCGCGACGTCCGCGCGGTCGAGGACGGCTACCGGGCGCTCTCCCGCGAGCTCACGGCCGAGGAGTGGTCCCGCCGTCCGCTGCGTTCGCGCTACGTGGACAACGTCATGCGGCTCACCTCCGCCCTGCAGTGACGCGTCACGAGCCCGGCCGCGCGGCCCCGTCTACCCCTCTGTGGACGATCCGCGAGGCGGTGGCCCGGCGATAGCCTGACGCCACGGCGTGGATCAAGGTGGCCCCAGATGAGCGACGGCACGACGGCGGTCCCGGAGCAACGCTGGCGCCGCCTCCCGATGGTCGGCTGGTTGCCGCGCTACCAGGTCGCCTGGCTGCGCGGCGACCTCGTCGCCGGGGCCGTGGTGGCGGCGCTCGCCGTTCCGCAGGCGCTCGGCTACGCGTCGATCGCGGGTGCACCCGTCCAGATGGGTCTCTACGCGGTCCCGGTGGCGCTCGTGGCGTACGCCGTGTTCGGCTCCTCCCGCCAGCTCGTCGTGGGGCCGGTGTCGACCGTGTCGGTGCTGTCCGGGTCCTTCCTGGCCAGCTTCGGGGTCGCGGGCACGGCACAGGCGGCGTCGTACACGGCCGCCCTGGCCCTGGGCTCGGGGCTGGTGCTCGTCGTGGCCGGCTTCGCCCGGATCGGGTGGATGGCCGAGTTCCTGTCGAAGCCGATCGTCACCGGCTTCGTCCTCGGCCTGACCATGCTGGTGATCCTCAACGAGCTGCCGCACCTCCTCGGGCTGCCCACACCCCAGGGCCAGGTGGTCGAACGGGTCGGCGCCTTGGGGTCGAGCCTCGGCCGCGGCGAAGCAGACCTGGCCACGGTGGTCGTGTCCGCCGTGTCGCTCGTGGTCCTCTTCGGTGGCTCCCGCCTGGCGCCGAGGTTCCCGTGGGGACTCCTGGTGCTGGTCGGCGGCCTGGCCGCGTCGGCGGCACTGGACCTGCAGGCGCGCGGGGTCGAGGTCGTCGGCCGGGTGCCGCGCGGGCTGCCGACACCGGGCGTGCCCACGGTCGACCCCGGCGACCTGACCGGTCTGCTCACCGCCGGCGCCGCGCTCGCCCTGGTGGGCCTGGCTGAGGGCCTGAGCGCGGCGCGCCTGTTCGCCGACCGGAACAACTACCGGATCGACGCCGACCAGGAGCTGCTGGCCTCCGGTGTCGCCAACGTCGCGTGCGGGCTGTTCGGTGGGCTCGGGGTGGCCGGCAGCCTGTCCAAGACGGCGGCGGTCAGTGACGCCCGCGGACGCACACAGTTGGCCGGCCTGGCGGCGGCCGCGCTGGCCCTGGTCGTCGGCCTGGTCATCGCGCCCGCTCTGGCGGTGCTCCCCCGGGCCGTGCTCAGCGCGATCGTGGTCAACGCGGTGTGGAAGCTGATGGACTTCCAGGCCCTGGTCCGCTACGCCCGGGTGCGCCGCAACGACATCGTCGCCGCGGTGGTGGCTGCGGTCGGTGTGCTGGCCTTCGGGCCGCTGAACGGTCTCCTGCTGGCCGTGGCCGGATCGGTGCTGGGCCTGGTCTTCCGCTCCACCCGGGTCGACGTCGAGGTGATGGGGAAGGTGCCGCACGAGAAGGCGGCCTGGGGGAGCATCCGCAACCACGCGGAGCGCTCGACGTTTCCGGGGGTCCTGGTGCTCCGCATCGACGTGCCGATCTTCTGGGTCACCGCGGCGCCCGTCCACGACAGCGTCCTCGCCCTGGTCGAGTCCGCACCGGACACCCGCGCCGTGGTGCTCGACCTGGAGGCGACCAACCAGATGGACACGACCAGCTCCGACGTCCTGGCGGACCTGCTGGCGACGCTGCGCAAGCGCGACGTCGACCTGTACCTGGTCCGGGTCATGTGGCCGGTCCGCAAGGCACTGCGACGCTCGGGGCTGGCCGCCGAGCTCGGCGAGGACCACCTGTGGCACAGCATCTCCCAAGGGGTGCGAGAGGCGCGCCGGTTGCACGGTCTGCGCGGCCTGCCGGCACACGACGGGACACCCCCCGAGGAGGAGCCCCTCGCGGTCGACCACGAGGAGCACATCGCGGCCCAGGAGCCCGGTCCCGCTCCGCCGGAGCCCCGACGGCGGGAACCCGAGGGCCGCACCCGGTGAGACCGGGACCGGCGTCCCGGCTCACCTCTCCTAGGCTCGTCCCCATGAGCGACTATCTCGAGCTGCTGCCGGCCGTCGACATCGCGGACGGGCAGGCCGTGCAGCTGGTGCAGGGGGTCGCCGGGTCCGAGAAGCGGTTCGGCGACCCCGTCGAGGCGGCCCTGAACTGGCAGAAGCGTGGCGCCGAGTGGATCCACCTCGTCGACCTCGACGCGGCCTTCGGCCGCGGGCACAACCGCGAGCTGCTGTCCCGGATCGTCGGGACCCTCGACATCTTGGTCGAGATGAGTGGCGGCATCCGCGACGACGCGTCGCTGGAGGCGGCCATGTCGACCGGCTGCCGGCGGGTGAACATCGGCACCGCGGCCCTCGAGCAGCCGGAGTGGTGCGCGGCCGCCATCGCGTCGTACGGCGACCG
>DASTGV010000261.1:0-3347 GCA_035718765.1 Nocardioidaceae bacterium | reverse complement strand
CGGGCGACCGTTGCAGTGGCCGTGCTGGCGCTGTTGTGCCTGGGACTGCTGGATCTGGGCTCGGCCAGCGCAGACGCGGGACCCGCGGGCCGCAGCGCCCAGCCGGCTCAGCGTTTCGTCAGCCCACGAACGGGGCTGCCTGGCGGCATGACGCCGACCAACTCTCAGCTGCGTCGCGTGGCGCCGTTGCGGCCGAAGCCCGGTCGTGCCGCGGTCCCACACCTGACCTACTACGGCGGACCGGTCGTCTCCAACGCGGCGGTGGTCTCCGTGCTGTGGGGGGCCGGCGGAAGCTATCTGGCGCAGGTGACCGGTTCGGTGTCGCCGAACATGGACACCTTCTTCAGACACGTGACCGACTCGTCCTACCTGTCCTGGCTCAGCGAGTACAACACGCCCGCGGCCGGGAAGAACCAGTCGATCGGCTACGGCTCCTTCGCCGGCCGGACCGCCATCACCCCGTCCGCCGCCGCGGCCGGGACGACCATCCAGGACTCGACGATCCAGAGCGAGCTCCTCGGCCAGATCACCAAGGGGCAGCTGCCCGCACCGACCCTCGACGCGGCCGGCCTCCCGAACACCGTCTACGCGCTGTTCTTCCCCGCGGGGACGACGATCTGCGACACCGGCAGCTGTTCGGGGGTGCAGTTCTGCGCGTACCACTCCTCGTTCACCGCCTCGATACAGGGCCAGGCCCGCAACGTCCGCTACATGGTGCTGCCCCATCCCGATGCCAACATCGTCAGCGGGTGTGGCAGTGCGACGGCCGACACCGCGGAGAAGGTGCTGCAGAGCTACACCTCCCACGAGCTGGTCGAGACGATCACCGACCCTGACGTCGGCCTGGCCACGACCCCCGGCCCGCCGCTTGCGTGGTACGACCTGACCAACGGCGAGATCGCAGACATCTGCGTGGGGCTCGCCGACGGCACGGTCACCGGGACCGACGGTGTCTCCTACGTCGTCCAGCAGGAGTGGAGCAACGCGCTGAACAAGTGCATCGTCGACAAGGGGGCGGCTGCTCCGGCGCCGGCGCCGACGCTGGACCTGCGGACCGACACGCCCAGCCTCACAGCGGGCCGCACCGTGACGCTGTCGGGCACCGTGACCCGCTCCGGTGCGCCCGTGGCGGGGCAGCCGATCGACCTGATCGCCTGGCGTGCCCCCGGCAACGTCGAGCAGCGGATCGGCACGTCGACCACCAGTGTCGGAGGGACCTTCACGGTCAGCGACCTTCCCTCGACGACCACCCGGTACGCCGTACGCGTGGCCGGGGCGTCCTCACCGTCGAGGGTCGTGGTCGTGCGGCCGAGGCTGACCGCCGGCCTCTCCCGGTCCGTGGTGCACCGCAACCGGCTGGTCTACGTCCGCGGCAGCGTGAAGCCCGGCGCCTCGAGCCAGCGGGTCTCCCTGCAGCGCCGGGCAGGGGCCGGGTGGGTCTCGGTCCGCAAGGCCGTCGTCACGTCGTCGTACCGGTTCGGGCTGCGTGCCACGCGGGCCGGCCGCTACCGCTACCGCGTCGTGGCCGCCGCCAACGCGGGCCGCGCCTCCGCGACCAGCGGCACGCTGCGGCTGCGGGTGCTGCCTGGCTGAGCGACGGTCGTGCTGCCCGCCTCGGCAAGAGAGACGTGGACATCGGCGTGGCGAGTTGACTTTTGTGCATTTCGGTCACTTCAGGTGGCTTGTGTCACTAGTCTCCCTTTGTGTCACGTCTGCCCCGCGCCCTCGTCGCGCTCGTCTGCCTGCTCCTGGTGACGACCGCCGAGCTGGGGGCGGCCGGGCCTGCGCAGGCGAGCTCCACGCTGCTCTGCAAGGGGTACACCGGCTGCGCCAACCTGGCGATGTCCAACGCCGGCTACCAGGCGGCGAGCGGCACGATGTGGTGGCGGATGTACGCCGGGCACAACTGCACCAACTACGCCGCCTACCGGATGGTCCTGAGCGGGTTGCCGAACACCCGGCCCTGGTCGGGGAGCGGCAACGCCAGCAACTGGGGGCACGCCGAAGCCGCTCTGACCAACTCCGTCCCGACGGTCGGTGCGGTGGCCTGGTGGGACGCCTACGTCCGGCCGGCCGGCTCGGCGGGACACGTGGCCTACGTCGAGCAGGTCGTCTCGGCCGACGAGATCGTGGTGTCCCAGGACAGCTGGGGCGGTGACTTCTCCTGGGCGCGGATCACCCGGGCCGGGGGGAGCTGGCCCAGCGGGTTCATCCACTTCAACGACGCTGTGCTCAAGAACACCGTCGCGCCCACCGTGACGGGAACCGCCAAGGTCGGGGCCACGCTGACCGCCTCGGCGGGTGCGTGGACGCCCGCCGGTCCGGTCATCGGGTACCAGTGGCAGGCCGACGGGGTGCCCATCGCTGGCGCCACGGCCGCGACGGTCAAGCTGGGGCTGGCTCAGCAGGGCAAGAGGATCTCGGTGCTCGTCACCGCCTCGAAGGTGGGATACCGGACCGCCTCGGCCTCGTCGCTGCCTACCGTGGCGGTGGCCCCGGGCGCGATCACGAACCCGGCGCCTCCCACCGTCACCGGGGACCCCGTCGTCGGGGCCGGCCTGACCGCGCAGCCCGGCACCTGGACGCCGACCCCGAGCACGCTCTCCTACGCGTGGCTTGCGGACGGGGTGCCCGTCGCCGGTGCCACGTCGGCCACGCTGGCGCTCGACCCCGCGTTGATGGGCAAGGCGCTGGCGGTGAGGGTCTCCGCGTCGAAGCCGGGGTACGCCGTCGCCTCCGCCACGTCGGCGCCCACCACGCCGATCCGGCCGGCGACGTTCGTGACCACGGGTCCACCCACCGTCACCGGCCTCCCGCGACCCGGCCAGACCCTGACGGCGCACCCGAGCGGGTACAGCCCCTCCGACGCGACCCTGGGCTACCAGTGGCTGCGTGCCGGGATCCCGGTCGCCGGTGCGACCGGACCGACGTACCGCGTCGGCACCGCGGACCTCGGCTCCCGGATCCGGGTCCGGACGACACTGGCGAAACCCGGCTGGAGCACGCTGGCCGCAAGGTCCGGTCCCACCGCGGCCGTGCGGTCCCTCGCCGTCCTTCGTGTGACGACCAGGCAACCCGCCCGCGGACGGCTCACCTTCACCGTCGGGGTGACGGCGAACGGGGTCACCCCTGTCTCGGGCACGGTCCAGGTCAGCTCGCCGGGCCGCGCCCCGCTGAGCGGCGTGCTGCGTGGGGGAGTGGCGACGCTCTCGGTCAGCCGGCTGCCTGCTGGACCTCGGACGTTCCGGTTCCGCTACACCGGCAGCCCGGTGGTCGCTGCCGCGAGCACGACCCGGGCCGTCACCGTCCACTGAGGTGCGGGTGCGCCGCTCATCGGGGGGTCCACC
>DASTGV010000260.1:0-14982 GCA_035718765.1 Nocardioidaceae bacterium | reverse complement strand
GAGGAGGGCGACGCGGTGCTGATCGGCGAGGCCGACAACGCCGTCGTGTTCGACTTCCGGCCGATGGTCGCGACCGGCGCCGAGCTGCTCGGCCGCCGCGGCGAGGACTCCCGCTTCGACGAGAGCCGCCCGGCCGCCGTGCGCCGCCGGCAGATCGACGCGGCGATGGCCACCAAGGCGGCCCACGAGACCCGCGCGGACGTCGCGCGGCGGCTGGGCGTCGAGGACCCTGACCAGACCGCCGTACGGCGTGCCGACCCGGACTGGGGCTGGACGGAGGACGACCCGGGCGACGAGCCGCCGGAGGCCGGCCCGTGACCGAGCGCGCGCAGGTCGCGGCGGCCTCACGGGTCGTCGTCAAGGTGGGCTCGTCCTCGCTGACCACTGCCGAGGGCGGCATCGACCCGGTCCGGCTCGGTGCCCTCGTCGACGCGCTCGCCGGCCTGCGCGCCCGCGGCGCCGAGGCGGTGCTGGTCTCCTCCGGCGCGATCGCCGCCGGCCTCGCCCCGCTCGACCTGCCCCGGCGGCCCCGCGACCTGGCCACCCAGCAGGCGGCCGCGGCGGTGGGGCAGGGGCTGCTGGTGCACCGCTACACCGCGGAGTTCGCGCGGCACGGCATCGTCGCCGGGCAGGTGCTGCTCACCGTCGACGACATGACCCGGCGCAGCCACTACCGCAACGCCTACCGGACCTTCGCCAAGCTCCTCGAGCTCGGGGTGCTGCCGGTCGTCAACGAGAACGACACGGTGGCGACCTCGGAGATCCGCTTCGGCGACAACGACCGGCTGGCCGCCCTCGTCGCCCACCTGGTGCACGCCGACCTGCTGCTGCTGCTCAGCGACGTCGACGGCCTCTACGACGGGCACCCCGCCCAGGACGGCGCCACGCTGCTCCCCGAGGTGGTGTCCGACGCCGACCTGGACGCCGTGCAGATCGGGAAGCCGGGTGCCGCGGGGCTGGGCACCGGGGGCATGACCACGAAGGTCGAGGCGGCCCGGATCGCGACCGGCGCCGGCATCCCGGTCGTGCTCACCTCCGCCCGGCTGGCCGCCGAGGCGCTCGCCGGCGCGCACGTCGGCACCGTGTTCCACCCCACCGGCAAGCGGCGCCCGACCCGGCTGCTGTGGCTGGCGCACGCGACCGAGGCGAAGGGCCGGATCTTCCTCGACGCCGGCGCCGTGCGGGCGGTCACCGAGCGGCGCGCGTCGCTGCTGCCGGCCGGCATCACCCGGGTCACCGGCGCGTTCGTCGGGGGCGACCCGGTCGACCTCGTGGACCCCGACGGCGTCCCGGTCGCCCGTGGGCTGGTGAACTACGACGCCGACGAGCTCCCGGACCTGCTCGGCCGCTCGACCCGCGACCTGGCCCGGGAGCTGGGCTCGTCGTACGAACGGGAGGTCGTGCACCGCGACGACCTCGTGCTGCTGCCGCGGGGCTGAGGCCCGAGTCTCGATATTTTTGCCAATCCTCGGACGCCTCTTCGGGTGGGGCGGCACACTGGGCGCGTGCCCGTGACGGGCGCAGTGACCAGTTGTGACGGGGATCTTCGGGACCTTGCGAGGGGTGACGTCGTTGAGTGAACCGCTTCGGCTGTGGCATGTGACGGTGACGGTGGCAGGCGACGACGTCGAGCCCCTGATCGTCCGCAACGCCCTGCGACGGCTCAACGACCAACGGCCGTTCCTGCACTCGCTCAAGTACGCCTCCGGCCGTGCGGAGATCCAGTACTGGGAGGAGGCCGAGAGCCTGCTGGACGCCTCCTCGCTCGCCCTGCGGGTCTGGAACGAGCACCGCGAGTCGGCCGGCCTGCCCCGCTGGGAGGTCGTCGGCCTCGAGGTCCTGGAGCGCAGCGTCTTCCTCTCGCGCGGCATGGAGTACAACGTCATCGTCGACCTCCACGACGTGACACCGCTGCCGTTCTGACCACGGGCCCGCCTAGGCTGGTCCCATGACCTTCGAGGCCGTGGCGCAGCGCGCCCGCGAGGCCGCGCACGAGCTCGCGCTGGCCACCCGCGCGACCAAGGACGACGCCCTGCACGCGATGGCCGACGCGCTCGTCGCCGGCACCGAGGACGTGCTCGCCGCCAACGACGAGGACGTCGCCGCGGCCCGCGAGGCCGGCACCCCCGACGCGCTGCTCGACCGGCTGCGCCTGGACGCGTCCCGGGTGGCGGGGATGGCCGACGGGCTGCGGGACGTGGCCGGCCTGCCCGACCCGGTCGGCGAGGTGGTCCGCGGCTCCACGCTCGCCAACGGGCTGGAGCTGCGGCAGGTCCGGGTGCCGTTCGGCGTCGTCGGGATCATCTACGAGGCCCGCCCGAACGTCACCGCCGACGCGGCCGGCATCTGCCTCAAGAGCGGCAACGCCGTGCTGCTGCGGGGCTCGTCGAGCGCCCGCCGCTCGAACGAGGCGATCGTGACCGTGCTGCGGGAGGCCGCCACCGGGGCCGGGCTGCCGGCCGATGTCGTGCAGCTGGTCCCCGGGGAGGGGCACGAGGCGGCGAAGGCGCTGATGCGGGCTCGCGGCCTCGTCGACGTGCTGATCCCGCGCGGCGGCGCCGGGCTGATCCGGTCCGTGGTCGAGGAGTCCACGGTGCCGGTGATCGAGACCGGCGTAGGCAACTGCCACGTGTACGTCGACCGGGACGCGGACCTCGACCGGGCGCTGGCCATCGTCCTGAACGCCAAGACCCACCGGCCGTCGGTGTGCAACGCCGCCGAGTCGCTGCTCGTGCACGCGGACGTCGCCGACGCGTTCGTGCCGCGGGTGGTCGCCGCCCTGCAGGAGGCGGGGGTGACCGTGCACGGCGACGAGACGTTCGCCCGGCTCGACGGGGTGGTGCCGGTGACCGAGGAGGACCACCGGGCCGAGTACCTCTCGCTGGACATCTCGGCGTCCGTCGTACCCGACCTGGAGGCGGCGGTCCGGCACATCCGCACCTACTCCTCCGGGCACACCGAGGCGATCGTCACCGGCTCGCTGGACGCCGCCCGCCGGTTCACCGCGGCCGTCGACGCGGCGGCCGTGATCGTGAACGCCTCCACCCGCTTCACCGACGGGGGCGAGTTCGGCTTCGGCGCCGAGATCGGCATCTCCACCCAGAAGCTGCACGCGCGCGGGCCGATGGGGCTGCCGGAGATGACCTCGACGAAGTACGTCGTCACCGGCGACGGCCAGGTCCGCTAGACCGGGACGCCCGGGGGAGCCGCCTGGCAGGATCGCCGCATGCCTCGCACCATCGGCGTCCCGGAGCGCCGGGCCCGGCTCGCCCGCCGGCACCGGCTGCTCCCGGACCTGCGCACCGACGACGTCGCCGCGATCGCGGACGGGCTCGTCGCGCTGCACTCCACCGACCCCGTGACGGTCTACCTGTCCGCGGCGCTGCGGATGGCGCACCCGTCGGTCGAGGCGGTCGAGCAGGCGCTGTACGTCGACCGGGCCGTGGTCCGGCACCACGCCATGCGCCGCACGCTGTGGGTGGCCACCCCGCCCGTCGTACGCCTCATGCACGCGGCCGCGACCCGCACCCTCGCCGCACCCGAGCACCGCCGGACCGCCAAGCTGCTCGCGGCCAACGGGGTCGACGACCCCGAGGGCTGGCTCGCCGACGCCCGTGGGCAGGTGCTCGCCGCCCTCCACGAGCACGGCCCGCTCACGGCACGGGCGCTGGGGCAGCGGGTGCCCGAGCTCACCCACAAGATCGTGATGGCCCCCGGCAAGTCCTACTCCGCCACCGTCTCGGCGCACACCCGGGTGCTGCTGAACCTCGGCTTCGAGGGGCAGATCCTGCGCACCCGCCCCACCGGCAGCTGGGTCAACGGCGCCTACACCTACGCCGCCGCGGACACCTGGCTCGACGGGGGGCTGGGGGAGACCGACCCGCACGAGGCGGCCCGGGAGCTCGCGCTGCGGTGGCTGCACGCGTTCGGGCCGGGCACCACGGCTGACCTGCAGTGGTGGACCGGCTGGACGGCCGCCACGACCAGACGGGCGCTGGCCGACAGCGGTGCGGTGGAGGTGCTCGTCGACGAGGGGTCCGCCTGGGTGGCGCCCGGGGACGAGGACCCGGTCGACGACGTCGGCCCGTGGGTGGCGCTGCTGCCCGGGCTCGACCCGACCACGATGGGCTGGAAGGAGCGCGAGTGGTACCTCCCCGACGGCCGCGCCGACACCTTCGACCGGATGGGCAACGCGGGCCCCACGCTGTGGGTCGACGGCGAGGTCGTCGGCGGCTGGGTCCAGGCGCCCGACGGCGAGATCCGGATGCGCGCGTACGTCGACCTGCCGACTGCCCGGCGCCGGGCGCTCCGCGCGCGAGCCGACGAGCTCGCGGAGCTGCTCGGCGACACCCGGTTCACCGTGCGGTTCCCGAGCACCCTGTCGGCCGCGCTGCTCCGGGGAGACAGTGAGGATCTCCTAGGCTGACGCCATGACCACCGCCGCACCGGTCGACGCGGGCACGCTCGACGTCTGGACGCATCCCGAGCAGGAGCGCGTCGGCACGTCGGCGACCGTCGTCACCGGGGTGCGCACCGTGGCATCCGTCGTGCTGGCCGGGCTCGCGGCCCGGAGCGGCAGCCTGACCCTGCTGGTCGCCGCGCTGGTCGTCTACTGGGCCGGCGACAGCCTCGACGGGTTCGTCGCCCGGGTCCGCGGCTGTGAGACCCGCATGGGCGCGGTGCTCGACATCCTCTCCGACCGGTTCTGCGCGGCCTCGTTCTACCTCGGGCTGGTCTGGCTGCGTCCCGAGTTCGCGGTGCCGGTCTTCATCTACCTCGCCGAGTTCATGGTCGTGGACTGCTTCCTCTCCCTGGCGTTCCTCGCCTGGCCGGTGCGCAGCCCCAACTACTTCTACGTGGTCGACCGGCCGCTGTGGCTGTGGAACTGGTCGAAACCGGGCAAGGCGGTCAACTCCTCGCTGTTCGCGGTGCTGCTGCTGGTCACCGGCTGGGTGTGGCTGGGCGCTGCGGTCGCCACCGGCCTGCTGGTGCTCAAGTGCGTGTCCCTGGTCCGGCTCGGCCGGATCGGGCTGCCGGTGCCCGCCCGCTGAGGCACGGTAGAGTCTGGCCCATGTCGCTCCCGCCTCTCGTCACCATGGCCGCCGCCGAGTCCAGCGGTGGCGTCAACCACTGGTTCGTCGGCCTCGGCGTGTTCGTGCTGCTGCTGGTGATGCTCGGCGGCCTGCTCGCCTTCGGCGGCGGCCGCGACCACTCCTGACCTCCCTTGGGCGCAGTGATGGTGCGGTGATGAGGATGCGTGGCTGAGCAGCGCCGGGACCCGGCCCGCCGTCGCATCGGCGTCATGGGCGGCACGTTCGACCCCATCCACCACGGTCACCTCGTCGCCGCCAGCGAGGTCCAGTCGTGGTTCGACCTCGACGAGGTCGTCTTCGTGCCGACCGGAGAGCCCTGGCAGAAGCACGAGCAGGGGGTCTCGCCGGCCGAGGACCGCTACCTCATGACGGTGATCGCCACGGCCTCGAACCCCCGGTTCTGGGTCTCCCGCGTGGACATCGACCGGCACGGTCCGACGTACACCATCGACACGCTGCGCGACCTCCGCAAGGAGCTCCCGGACGCCGACCTGTTCTTCATCACCGGCGCCGACGCGCTCAGCGACATCTTCACCTGGCGCGACGCCGACGAGCTGTTCGACCTCGCCCACTTCGTCGGCTGCACCCGGCCCGGCTTCACCATGGACCGCTCGACGCTGACCGGGATGCCCGAGGACAAGGTCACGATCCTGGAGATCCCCGCGCTGGCCATCTCGTCGACCGACTGCCGCAAGCGCCGCATGCGCGGTGAGCCGGTCTGGTACCTCGTCCCCGACGGGGTCGTGCAGTACATCACCAAGTACGCCCTCTACACCCCGAACAAACCGACCTCGAGGCTAGGACCGACTTCATGACCGCCACCGACCGGGCCCTCGAGCTCGTCCGCACCGCCGCCCAGGCCGCGTCGGACAAGCTCGCCGAGAACATCGTGGCCTTCGACGTGTCCGACCAGCTGGTCATCACCGACGCGTTCCTGCTCGCCTCGGCGCCCAACGACCGCCAGGTCAAGGCCATCGTCGACGCCATCGAGGACGCGCTGCGGGAGATCGGGGCGAAGCCGGTGCGCCGCGAGGGGGAGCGTGAGGGCCGCTGGGTGCTCATCGACTACGCCGACATCGTGGTGCACGTGCAGCACGAGGAGGAGCGGTCCTTCTACGCGCTCGAGCGGCTCTGGCGCGACTGCCCGCTCATCGCGCTGCCCGACACCGTCACCTCCGGCCGCAACCGGTGAGCCGGGACCGGCGCCTGGTCCTGGTCCGGCACGGTCGCACCGCCTGGAACGACGCCGGCCGGGCCCAGGGCCACGCCGACGTCGAGCTGGACGCGGTCGGCCATGCCCAGGCCGAGGCAGCCGCGCCGGCCCTCGCCGCCCTGCGCCCCAGCGCGCTGTGGACCAGCGACCTGGCGCGGGCCCGGCAGACCTGCGGGTACCTCGAACGCGCCACCGGGCTGGCCGCCAAGGTCGACGAGCGGCTGCGGGAGTACGACGTCGGCGCCCGGCAGGGCATGGTCAGCCAGGAGTTCCGGGACGCGTTCCCCGAGGCGTTCGACAGCTGGGTGCGCGGCGAGGACGACGTGCTGGTCCCCGGCGCCGAGTCGACCGCCGACGTCGTCGCCCGGATGGTCCCGGCGCTGCGGGAGTGCCTGGGGTCCCTCGACGACGGCGAGACCGGCATCGTGGTGACGCACGGCGCCTGCCTCAAGGACGCGCTGTTCGAGCTGCTGGGCTGGTCGCAGCAGCTGGAGCCGTCGCTGGGGTCCATGGACAACTGCGCCTGGGCGGTCCTCGTCGAGCACCCGACCCTGGACCGGCTGCGGCTGACGACGTACAACCAGCGGGTGACCGGGCCCGATTTCGCATCCGCGGAGGGCGTTGGCTAAGATTTCCGAGTTGCCCGGACACGGGTAGCGGGGCTGTGGCGCAGCTGGTAGCGCACCTCCATGGCATGGAGGGGGTCAGGGGTTCGAATCCCCTCAGCTCCACCGATTCGCTCGACCGTTCCGTGAGGCCGGTCCCCATGCAGGGGGCCGGCTTTCCTGCTGTGGCGCAGCTGGAAGCGGCTCTGCCGTCTCTGGCCATGGCATGGAGGGGGTCAGGGGTTCGAATCCCCTCAGCTCCACCGATTCGCTCGACCGCTCCGTGAGGCCGGTTCCCGTGCAGGGGGCCGGCCTTCGTGCTGTGGCGCAGCTGGAGGCTCAATCTGCCCCGCCACCAGCGCAGCTGAGCAGCCGGCACACGACGGCGCCGCAGGTCATCGGACCTGCGGCGCCGTCGTCGTGTAGTGGGCGACCGGCCTCAGAAGTGCTGCTGCGAGGCGGTGTGGCCGGGCAGCTGGGTCAGGAGCTCGCGGCCCCGGACGGCGTACTTGTGCTCGACGAGCACCTCGTAGCGGGTCGCGACGATCTGGCTGACCGAGCTGAAGTCACGGTGGCCGCGCGTCGCGGCGTACCCCACCAGCGCCCAGATGACACCGAACAGCGCGCCGAAGGCGACCGTCGAGAGGATGATCGGCAGCGCGTTGCCGGTGCCGAAGAACGAGAAGATCAGGCCGATGAACAGGCCCATCCAGATGCCGGAGAGCAGACCCCCGACCGCCACCCGTCCGGTGGTGAGCCGACCTGTCACCCGCTCGACCTGCTTGAGCTCGGTGCCGACGATCATGCAGTTCTCGACGGGGAACTCGTGGTCGGAGAGAAAGTCGACGGCCCGCTGCGCCTGCTCGTACTTGTCGTAGACCCCCAGCGACTGGGGGAACTCCAAGGTGAGACCGGACCGCAGTCCGCGGATGTTCTGCTGGCTGCTCATGAGCCCATCCTCCCACCAGATCCCAATGAGGGCCGGGGAGAACCGTGCGCGTCAGGTGATGGTCATCCCGCCGTCGACGGCGAGGGTCTGCCCGGTGACGTAGCCGCCGGCGTCGCTGGCCAGGAACACCAGCGCCGCGGCCAGCTCGGCACCCTCGCCCTTGCGGCCGGCCGGCACCCGGGCCATCGCCTGGTCGAGGTAGCCGTCCGGGTAGGTGTCGGTCATCTCGGAGACGAAGAAGCCGGGCGCCAGCGCGTTGACGCGGATCCCCTTGCGGCCGGTCCACTGCTGGGCCAGGTCGCGGGTCAGGCCGATCAGCCCGGCCTTGGTCGCGGAGTACGCCGCCTGGGGGAGACCCGCGGTCGTGAGGCCGAGGACGCTGCTGATGTTGACGATGCTGCTGCCCGGCTGCATCACCCGTCCGCAGGCCTGCGCCATCCAGTAGCAGCCGTTGAGGTTGACGTCGACGACCCGGCGGAACTGCTCGGGGGTCTCCCGGGTGGCCGGCACGGCGGTGCCCACCCCCGCGTTGTTGACGAGCACGTCGACCCGGCCGAACTCCTGCATCGCGGCGTCGACGAGCCGCTGGCACGCCTCGGGATCGGCGACGTCGGTCTCCACGGCGAGGGCGCGTCGCCCCGCGGACTCGACCAGCGCCTTGGTCTCCTCGAGCCGGTCCACCCGGCGGGCGCCGAGCACCACGTCGGCGCCGGCCTCGGCCAGCGCCTGCGCGAAGGAGACACCGAGCCCGGACGATGCGCCGGTGACGACGGCGACCTTCCCGTCGAGGCGGAACAGGTCCAGGACGCTCATGCGGTCTCCTTGTCGTCACCAGCGGGGCCGTGGGCGCGGCGTGCCGACCAGGCACTGCGCACCATCTCGTCGACGGTGTGCCGCATCTTCCAGTCGAGGTCGCGGGCGGCCAGCTCGCCGGACGCGACGATGCGGGCCGGGTCTCCCGGGCGACGGGGGTGGACCTCGGGCTCGAAGTCGATCCCCGTGACCCGGGCCATCGCGTCCATGATCTGCCGGACGGAGAGACCGTCACCGCTGCCCAGGTTGTAGACGGGGGAGAGCGTCGTACCCGCCTCGAGCGCCTTCGCGGCCGCCACGTGCGAGACGGCGAGGTCGGCGACGTGGATGTAGTCGCGCACGCAGGTCCCGTCCGGGGTGGGGTAGTCGTCGCCGTTGATCCGCGGGGTGCGGCCCTCGAGGAGCGCCTCGATCACCAGCGGGAACAGGTTGTGCGGGCTCGTGTCGTAGACCTCGTCGGAGCCCGAGCCCACGACGTTGAAGTAGCGCAGCGACGTGTGCACGAGCCCGGTGGCGGTCGCCTGGTCGCGCAGCAGCCACTCACCGATCAGCTTGGACTCGCCGTACGGCGACTCGGGCCGGGTCGCCGTCTCCTCGGTGACGATGTCCACGTCGGGAGTGCCGAAGGTCGCGGCGCTGGAGGAGAAGACCACCTTGTCGACGTCGGTCTCGGCCATCGCCTTGAGGACGCTGACCGTGCCGGTGACGTTCTGCTCGTAGGTGTGCAGCGGCCGCTGGACGGAGACGCCGGCGTACTTGAACCCGGCGACGTGCACCACCCCGGTGACGTCGTGCTCGGCCAGCGTTCTCACGAGCAGCGGCGTGTCGAGGATGCTGCCCTGCACGAACGGCACGTCCTCCGGCACGAACCCGCGGTGCCCGCTGGAGAGGTCGTCGAGCACGGCGGCCTCGAGGCCCTGCGCGCGGAACGCCCGCACCACGTGCGCGCCGATGTAGCCCGCGCCTCCGGTCACCAACCACGTCATGCCGTCGTCTCCGTCCTCACCCAGGGAGCTGTCCGTCGTCCGAGCCGACCCTAGGCCACCCGCCCGAAGCCGACCGACGAGGCGTGCATGAGTTGGTCGCATACGGGGGAGAAATGTCTGGACGCTCAAGTCCGGATCTAAGGAGATTCGATGGTTCTTGCCGCGGGTGCCCCGCTTCGACTCGACGCCAACTGGGTCGACTACCTGCTGATCGCCCTCTACTTCGTCTTCGTCCTGGGCATCGGCATCATGGCGCGACGCTCCGTGTCCAGCAGCATCGACTTCTTCCTGTCCGGCCGCGCGCTGCCCGCCTGGGTGACCGGCCTCGCGTTCATCTCCGCGAACCTCGGCGCCGTCGAGATCATCGGCATGTCCGCGAACGGCGCGAACTTCGGCATCCCGACCGTGCACTACTTCTGGATCGGTGCGGTGCCGGCGATGCTGTTCCTCGGCGTCGTGATGATGCCGTTCTACTACGGCTCCAAGGTGCGCTCGGTCCCCGAGTTCATGAACCGCCGCTTCGGGCCGGGCGCTCACCTCGTGAACGCGCTGAGCTTCGCGCTCGCGCAGCTGCTGATCGCCGGGATCAACCTCTACCTGCTCGCGAGCATCGTGAAGGTGCTGCTCGGCTGGCCGCTGTGGGTGTCGCTGCTGATCGCCGCCGCGATCGTGCTCACCTACACCGCGCTCGGCGGCCTGTCCGCGGCCATCTACAACGAGGTCCTGCAGTTCTTCGTGATCGTCGCCGCGCTGCTGCCGCTGACGCTGGTCGGGCTGCACAAGGTCGGCGGGTACAGCGGGCTCACCGACCGGATCAGCCGGCTGCCCGACGGGGCGGAACGGCTCTCGTCGTGGCCCGGCACCAACCTGACCGGGATCGAGAACCCGGTCCTGTCGGTGATCGGCATCGTGTTCGGCCTCGGGTTCGTGCTGTCCTTCGGCTACTGGACCACGAACTTCGTCGAGGTGCAGCGCGCGATGGCGTCGAGCTCCATCTCGGCCGCGCAGCGCGCGCCGATCATCGGGGCCTTCCCGAAGATGTTCATCCCGTTCATCGTGATCATCCCCGGCATGATCGCCGGCGTGATCGTGGGCGAGCTCGCCAACCCACCCGCCGGGACGAAGCCGGACTACAACGACTCGATCCTCTACCTGATGCGCGACCTGCTGCCCAACGGCATGCTCGGCGTCGCCATCGCCGGGCTCCTCGCGTCCTTCATGGCCGGCATGGCGGCGAACATCTCCGCGTTCAACACGGTGTTCAGCTACGACCTGTGGCAGACGTACGTCAAGAAGGACGAGCCCGACGACTACTACACGCGGGTCGGTCGGCTCGCGACGGTGGCGGCGACGCTGGTCGCGGTCGGGACGGCGTTCTTCGCGTCCAACTACACGAACATCATGAACTACCTGCAGACGCTGTTCGGGTTCTTCAACGCGCCACTGTTCGCCACCTTCATCCTCGGCATGTTCTGGAAGCGGATGACGCCGACCGCCGGCTGGACGGGCCTGGTCAGCGGCACCCTGGCCGCCGTGCTCGTCGGCGTGCTCAGCAAGGACGCACTCGGCCCGATGTCGGTCGGCGCGGTGGGGCTGACGGGCCAGGGCGCCAGCTTCGTGGCGGCCGGCGCGGCCTTCGCCGTCGACATCCTGGTCAGCGTGCTGGTGAGCACGGTCACCAGACCCAGGGCGGAGTCCGAGCTGCGCGGCCTCGTCTACTCGCTCACCCCGAAGCAGGACTTCCACGACCCCGGCGAGCGTGCGCTCGCGTGGTATCAGAAGCCGACCCAGCTCGCCGGGGTGGGCGCCGTCATCGTCATCGTCCTCAACATCCTGTTCTGGTAAGGAGCCGACATGTCCAGCACCGGGAGCAAGACGGGCGGGGCCGACCAGGCCCCGCACCGCGCGGGTGCCTTCGACATCCGCACCTTCATCGCGTCGCTGATCGGCGTCTACGGCGTGGTGCTCGTGGTCGTCGGGCTCGTCGCGACGAGCGCGGCCGACCTCGAGAAGTCCGACGGACTTAACATCAACCTGCTGGCCGGGATCGGCATGGTGGTCGTGGCCGCGGCCTTCCTGGTGTGGGCCAGGATGCGTCCCGTCGTGGTGCCGGAGCGCCCGCACGGTAAAGGCTTCGGTCAGGAACAGTAAAAAACGTCCTCAAAGACGTAAAAACGGGCACACTTTTTCCTGAGGCCGGGGGGCCTTGGCTGAACGACCATGTCCGGGGGGACGAAATGGCGATCGACTATGACGACGCTGCGCTGCCACCGGTCGGGGCGCTGTTGCGTCGCCCGGCCGTGCTGGTCCGCCACGAGGTGATGGCGAGCCTGCACGACGCGGGCTTCGACGACGTGCTCCCGGCGCACCTGGGCGTCTTCCAGCACCCGGGACCGGACGGCCAGCGGCCGGGCATCCTGGCCCTGCGCACCTCGGCCTCGAAGCAGGCCATGAACCACCTCCTCCACCAGCTCGAGGAGGGCGGCTACATCACCCGCGAGTCCCACCCCGACGACCGGCGCACCCGCGTGGTCCGGCTCACCGAGCGGGGCTGGGCGGCCCTCGCCGTGATCGGGGAGACCACGACGCGGCTCGAGCGGCACTGGGCGGACGCGCTCGGTCCCGAGCTGTACGCCGGCCTGGCCCACGCCCTGCTCCGGCTCGAGCAGGTCCTCGACGAGGAGATCACCGCACACCGCTGAGCCGGTATGCACCTGCGTCGTCGCCCGGCCGTGCGCTAGCCTGGTGGCATGCAGAAGCGACTCCTTCTTGCGCAGCCGCGTTGACCGACGCCCCACCCGGGCAGGACACGCGGCTACCCCTCGTTGCTGAGGGGTTTTTTTGTGCCCCCGCACGGAACCCCACCGAGACCGCCGAGCAGGACCAAGGACCACGAGGAAGTCGGACAGATGAGCGAGCAGGAGCAGCACTACGACGTCGCCGCCACGCAGGACAAGTGGCGCAAGGTCTGGGACGACCTGAACCCGTTCCAGGCCGCCGACGACGGCTCGAAGGAGCGTCGCTACGCGCTCACGATGTTCCCGTACCCGAGCGGTGACCTGCACATGGGCCACGCCGAGGTGATGGCGCTGCACGACGTGATGGCCCGCTACTGGTGGCAGCGCGGCTACGACGTGCTGAACCCGATCGGCTGGGACTCCTTCGGGCTGCCGGCCGAGAACGCCGCGATCCGCAACGACGAGCACCCCGCGACGTACACCTACGCGAACATCGAGACCCAGGCCGAGTCGTTCCGCCGGTACGCCGTGTCGTTCGACTGGTCCCGCCGGCTGCACACCAGCGACCCGGAGTACTACCGGTGGACGCAGTGGCTGTTCCTGCGCTTCCGCGAGCGCGGCCTGGCCTACCGGAAGTTCTCGCCGGTCAACTGGTGCCCCAACGACCAGACCGTGCTGGCCAACGAGCAGGTCGTGGACGGCCTGTGCGACCGCTGCGGCGCCGTGGTCACCAAGCGCGAGCTGTCCCAGTGGTACTTCAAGGTCACCGAGTACGCCCAGCGGCTGCTGGACGACATGGCGCCGCTGGAGGGCCGCTGGCCGGAGCGGGTGCTGACCCTGCAGCGCAACTGGATCGGCCGCTCCGAGGGTGCGCACGTCCAGTTCGCCGTCGAGGGCCGCGAGGAGCCGGTCACGGTCTTCACGACCCGGCCGGACACCCTGTTCGGCGCCACGTTCTTCGTGGTCGCCGCGGACGCCAGACTGGCCGACGAGCTGTGCACGCCCGAGCAGCGCGCGGCGTTCGAGGCCTACCTGGAGCAGGTCCGCACCGAGTCCGACATCGACCGGATGTCGACCGAGCGGCCCAAGACCGGCGTGTTCCTGGGCCGGTACGCCACGAACCCGGTGACCGGCGAGCAGATCCCGGTGTACGCCGCGGACTACGTGCTGGCCGACTACGGGACCGGCGCGATCATGGCCGTGCCCGGGCAGGACCAGCGGGACTGGGACTTCGCGGAGAAGTTCGACCTGCCGATCCGCAGGACGGTGCAGCCGAGCGAGGGCTTCGAGTCGTCGGGGGGCAAGGCGTTCACCGGCGAGGGCCCGGCGATCAACTCCAGCAACGAGTCGATCAGCCTGGACGGCCTGGACGTCGACGCCGCCAAGACCGCGATCATCGACTGGCTGGAGGAGCGCGGCGCCGGCAAGCGGTCCGTGAACTTCCGGCTGCGCGACTGGCTGCTGTCCCGGCAGCGGTTCTGGGGCTGCCCGATCCCGATCGTGCACTGCCCGACCTGCGGCGAGGTCCCGGTCCCCGACGACCAGCTGCCCGTCGAGCTGCCGGAGCTGAGGGGCGCCGACCTGAAGCCCAAGGGCACCTCGCCGCTGGCCGCGGCCGAGGAGTGGGTCAACGTCGAGTGCCCGTCGTGCGGCGGCCCCGCCAAGCGCGACAGCGACACGATGGACACGTTCGTCGACTCGTCGTGGTACTTCCTGCGCTACTGCTCGCCGCACGACGACACCGCGCCGTTCGACGTGGAGGCGGTGCGGCGGTGGATGCCGACGTACATCTACGTCGGCGGCGTGGAGCACGCGATCCTGCACCTGCTGTACGCCCGGTTCTTCACCAAGGTGCTGCACGACATGGGGATGGTCGACTTCGTCGAGCCGTTCACGCGGATGATGAACCAGGGCGTCGTCATCAACCAGGGCAAGAAGATGAGCAAGTCGCTGGGCAACGGCGTCAGTCTGGGGGACCAACTAGAGGCCTTCGGCGTGGACGCGGTGCGGCTGACCCTGGTGTTCGCGGGGCCGCCCGAGGACAACATCGACTGGGCCGACCTGTCGCCCGGCGGCTCGCTGAAGTTCCTGCAGCGGGCCTGGCGGCTGAGCGGTGACGTGGCGTCGCCGGTGGGCACCTCGCCCGAGGGCGGCGACGTCGCGCTGCGCAAGGCGACCCACAAGACCGTCCACGAGGCCGAGCAGCTGGTCGACACCTACCGGTTCAACGTGCTGGTCGCCCGGGTCATGGAGCTGGTCAACGCCACCCGCAAGGCGATCGACTCCGGCTGCGGACCGGCCGACCCGGCCGTGCGTGAGGCGACCGAGGCCGTCGCGGTCCTGCTGAGCCTGGTCGCGCCGTACACCGCCGAGGAGATGTGGGAGCGGCTGGGCCACCGGCCCACCGTCGCCCGGGCCGGCTGGCCCACCGTGGACCCGGCCCTGCTGGTCGAGGACTCGGTGACGGCCGTCGTGCAGATCCAGGGCAAGCTGCGGGCCAAGCTGGAGGTGTCCCCGGACATCACGGCCGCTGACCTGGAGGCGCTGGCACTGGAGGACGGGCACGTGCAGCGTGCGCTGGACGG
>DASTGV010000259.1:0-3943 GCA_035718765.1 Nocardioidaceae bacterium | reverse complement strand
AGGTCACGGATGTGCTGGAGGATGTCGCCGTCTGGCTCGCTCATCGGGCCAGCATCCATCCGCGGCACCTCCGGGACAATAGGGTCGGCCCATGGACGGGCTCGACATCCGCACCGCGGCCGGCGTGCTGCGACTGACCCTGGACCGCCCGGACCGGCTGAACGCGATGACGGCCGCGATGAGCGACCGGCTCGCCGCCGAGCTCGAGGGCGCGGCCACCCGGGACGACGTACGCGTGGTGCTGGTGGCGGGCGCCGGCGGCGCCTTCAGCTCCGGGGCCGACGTCTCCGGGCCGGACGCGCACGAGGGCTTCGACGTCACCAGCCTGGACCGGGCCAACCGGATCATCCGGGCGGTCACGGGCCTCGACAAGCCAGTGGTCGCCGCGGTCGACGGGGTGGCCGCCGGCGTGGGCTGCTCGACGGCGCTGGCCTGCGACCTGGTCGTCGCCTCACCGCGCGCGTCGTTCCTGCTGGCGTTCGCCCGGATCGGCCTGATGCCCGACGGCGGTGCGACCGCGACCGTCGCCGCGTCGGTCGGCCGGGCCCGGGCGATGCGGATGGCGCTGCTCGGCGAGTTGCTGGGCGCGCGGGCGGCGTACGACGCCGGGCTGGTCAGCCACCTCACCGGCGAGGACGACTTCACGGCGACGGTGGAGGGGCTGCTCGTGAGGCTCGCGGCCGGGCCGCCGCTGTCCTACGCGGCCACCAAGAAGGCGGTCAACGCCGCGACGCTCGCGCACCTGCACGACGCCCTGGAACGTGAGCGGACCGGTCAGACGATCCTGCTGCGGACGGCCGACGTCGCGGAGGGGATGCGGGCGTTCGGGGAGAAGCGGCCGCCGGTGTTCCGGGGCGAGTGAGCCGTCAGCTCCTGTGCGACACGCCGGTGAACCTGCCTTCCAGGTGACGGGTCAGCCGATCTGGCGGCCGTCGGCGTCGACCCAGTACGGCTCGCGCAGCACCCGCTTGAGCAGCTTGCCGGAGGGGTTGCGGGGGAGCTCGTCGACGAAGTCGACGGAGCGGGGACGCTTGAAGCCGGCGACCCGGTCCTTGGCCCAGGCGATCAGCTCCTCGGCGGACAGCGTGGAGCCCGGGCACCGGACGACGACCGCCTTGACGGTCTCACCCCACCTGTCGTCGGGGACCCCGATGACCGCGACGTCGGCGACGTCCGGGTGCTCGGCGAGGGCGGACTCGACCTCGATCGGGTACACGTTCTCCGCGCCGGACACGATCATGTCCTTGATCCGGTCGGTGAGGAACACGAACCCCTCGTCGTCGAGGTAGCCGGCGTCGCCGGTGTGCAGCCAGCCGTCGGTGTCGAAGGCGGCCGCGGTGTCGTCCGGCTTGTGCCAGTAGCCGGGGGAGTTCTGCCGCGACCGGGTCCAGATCTCGCCGACCTCGCCGGGGCCGCAGTCCGCGCCGGTGACCGGGTCGACGGCCTTCATCTCGACCCAGGGGTACGGCTTGCCGGCCGACCGGAGCAGGTGCTGGCGGGGGCCGCCCGGGTCGTGGTCGGCCGAGGACAGCTCGGTGATGGCCCCGGTCGTCTCGGTGAGGCCGTACACCTGGAACAGCGGCGCCCGGAACACCTCCAGGCACCGTGTCAGGGCGGCGGTCGTGATCGGCGACGCGCCGTACGCGATCGACCGCAGGCTGGAGTAGTCGCGGTCCTCGGCGCCCGGCACCGCGCACATCATCTGGAGCACGGCCGGCACCAGGAACGCGTTGGTGATCCCCGCCTGCTCGATGGTGTCGATGAGGGCGGCCGGGTCGACCACCGGCACCAGCACGTCGGTGCCGCCGCGGGCCAGCGCGACGTTCGCCCAGCCGGAACCGCCGATGTGGAACAGCGGCATCGCGACCAGCGAGACCGACGACTCGTCGACGTCCCAGGCGTTGGCCACGTCCATCAGGCCGGAGCAGTTGCCGTTGGTGAGCTGCACGCCCTTGGGCAGGCCGGTGGTGCCGGAGGTGTACAGCTGCAGCACCACGTCGTCGTACGTCGACTCCCGGCCCGGGTCCTCCTCGCTCGCGGCGGCGACCCAGCCCTCGAAGTCCTCCCCGGTCCGCACGACCCGGGTCAGCGCCGGTGCGGCCGCCTCGATCGCCGGGACCGCGGCCTCGAACGCGGGCCCGACCACCAGCACCGCGGCCCGCGCGTCGTGCACGATCCGGCCCAGCTCGCCGGGCGTGAGCCGGTAGTTCAGCGGCGCGATCGCGGCCCCGACCTTCGCCGCGCCGACCATCACCTCGAAGAACTCGGGGTTGTTGAGGTCGAGGTAGGCGACCCGCTCGCCCTCCCCGACGCCCAGGTCGCGCAGGGCGTTCGCGACCCGGGTGCCGCGCCGCTCCAGCTCCGCGTAGGTCACGGTGCGGGTCGCCCCGACCAGCGCCGGGTGGTCGCCGCGGGTGCGGGCGAGGTCGGTGAACATGGTGGCCAGCGGCGGGGTGTCCCGCGTGGTCGCCGTCATCGGATCGTGACGCCCGCGTCGCGCATCTCGGCCAGCGCCGACTGGGTCGAGGCCGGCGCCACGCCCGCGCACAGCCGCTCCAGCAGCCGGGTCTCGAAGCCGTTGCGGACCGCGTCCAGGGCGGTCGCGCGCACGCAGTAGTCGGTGGCGAGGCCGCACACGTCGACGTGGCTGACCTCGTGCGACCGTAGCCAGTCGGCCAGCGACGAGCCGTCCGGGGCCTTGCCCTCGAAGCCGCTGTACGCCGCGGCGTGCTCGCCCTTGAGGAACACCGCGTCGAACGGCTGCGGGTCGAGGTTCGGGTGGAAGGCCTCGCCGTCCGTGCCGACGACGCAGTGCGGCGGCCACGAGCGGTCGTAGTCGGGGTCGTCGCTGAAGTGGTCGCCCGGGTTGATGTGGTGGTCGCGGGTGGCCACCGCGACCGCGTAGTCGGGGGCCTTCGGGTCCTTCACGGTCCAGTGGTGCAGCAGCTCCCCGATCCGGTGGGCGACCGCGGCACCCCCGCGCACCGCCAGGCTCCCGCCCTCGCAGAAGTCGTTCTGGACGTCCACCACGATCAGCGCGCGCTTCATGCCGTGAGGCTATCCGCGCACGGGCAGCCAGGCGAGCACGTCGCGGATCGCCGCGTCCCACACACCCCATTCGTGCTCGCCGGTCCGGAAGTCCACCTGTACGTCGACCCCGGCGGCCGTCGCGGCGTCCACGAACCGCACGTTGTCCTTGAAGAGGTGGTCCTCGGTCCCGCACCCGACGTAGAGCGGCGGGAGCGAGTCCACGTCGGCGTCGGCGAGCAGCGCGAACAGGTCGTCCGCCGGACCGACCCGGCCGTCGAACACGCGCTGCATCAGCGGCCGGCGCCACTCGTCCCGGCTGATCGCCTCGAGGTCCAGCGCGCCCGAGAGGCTGGCCGCCGCGGCGAACCGGCCGGGCCGGTGCAGCGCCCACTTGAGCGCGCCGTAGCCACCCATGGACAGGCCGGCGACGAAGGTGTCCTCCCGCTCGGCCGAGACCCGGAAGAACCGCCCCACCACCTCCGGCAGCTCATCGGAGAGGAAGGTGAAGAACCGCTCGCCGTGCACCTCGTCGGCGTAGAAGGAGCGCTGCACCTGCGGCATCACCACCGCGAGGCCGAGCGGCGCGGCGTACCGCTCGATGCTCGTGTAGCGCAGCCAGGCCGTGCTGTCGTCGGAGAGCCCGTGCAGGAGGTACAGCACCGGGAGGTCGCCGGTGCGCCGGGTGCCGGTGACGCCCACCTGGTCCTCGCTCGCCTGGGGGAGCAGCACCGTCATCGAGGTGCCCACCTCGAGCACCTCGGAGAAGAAGTCGCAGCGGACCAGCGCCATCTCAGGACACCACCCCGTCGAGGTGCTGGGTGGGGATGCACGGCTCACCGCGGGACAGCTGGCGGGCCTTCATCGGCAGCTCCGCACGCGATGCGTGGTGCCGGTCGCGGACCGTGTCGAGCGG